>CAYFWA010000102.1:11085-12831 GCA_964346625.1 uncultured Myxococcales bacterium | reverse complement strand
GGTGGGGGGCTGGTGGGGGCCAGGCCCTGGGCCCCGGGGGGTTTTCGTTGCACGGCGATGGCGGTTGGAGCAAAATCGTAGGCGACGAGCGGGTCTGTCCGACCCGCCACCGGGAGGGCCTCGTGGTCCGAAACGCATCCCCCAAGGAAATCATCCGCCGGGCCACCTCGGCCGATCAACCGCTGCTGGGCGAGATCGCGGGTGACGTCTTCGCGGTCTACGGCAGCGACTACGGCCTCATGATCCCGGCCTACGCCCGCGACGTACGGGTGATCACGCTCGTCTACGAGATCGAGGGCATCCCGGTGGGGTTCATCCAGGTGGGCTTTCTGGAGTCGCGCAGCGGCCGGCGGGGGCTCATCGCCGACGTGCTGGCCGTGGCCGTGGCCCAGGGGTATCGGCAGCGGGGGCTCGGCTCCGCGCTTTTTCAGCGGGCTTTCGCGCTGCTGCGCCCCATGCTGGACCGCGGCACCGTGGCCGACGTCCAGCTCACCGTGGCCGACTCCAACGCCCGCGCCTTCCAGCTCTTCGAGGCTCTGGGCTTCCAGGTGCTCGACGCCGACTACGGCACCTACGAGGGCGGGCAGTGCGCCATGCGCATGGGGCTGCGACGGCGGACCCGGCTCTCTTCGGACCCCGAGCCTGCGTCGCGATCATGATCGAGCGCCCCGGAGCCAGCCAGGAGCCTGCGCTCGATCCAGGCCGCGGGGACGGCGGCGGGCTGCGCCGCGCCCCGGACTTCATCCTCACCTTGACGCGGGCGCTGCTCTCCTCCGTGGAGCTGCCCCGCATCCTGTACGTGATCCTTTCGGGGGCCACCGCCGGCGGCGGCCTGGGGTTCAACCGCGCCTTCTTGTGGCTCGCGGACGAGGGCCAGCGCCACCTGCGAGGCCAGCTCGCCATCGGCCCCGACAGCGTCGAGGCGGCGCACCGGATCTGGGAGGCCATGGAGGCCGAGCGCTTCGATCTCGAGCGCGTGATGCACCGCTACGACGCCTTCGCGCGCGACCCACAGGCCTCGCGCCTGGCCCGGCAGCTTTCGCGGGTGAGCCTGCCCCTGCCGCTGCCCCGTCCCACCGCCGGCCCCGCCATCGATCCCGCCGCAGGAGGGGAGGCGGGGGCGGCCGACGCCGCTGACACCCGCGGCCCGACCGGCGCCGCTGACACCCGCGGCCCGACCGGCGCCGCCGAGGCCCGCGGCCCGGCCGGCGCCGGGGCGCCGACCTCGCTGGCGGCGCTTTTCGGGCAGGTGTTCGAAACGCGCCAGCCCCTGCGGGGCGAGCAGGCCCCGGTGCCGCTGCCCGCAGACGAGCCGGCGCTGACCCTGCAGCGCTTCGCCCTGGCGCCATTGCTGCTCGAAGATCACCCCATCGGGGTGCTGGCGGTGGACAACGCCTTCAACCAGCGCCCCGTGCGGACCGCCGAGCTGGACGACCTGCAGACCCTGGCCAACCTGGCCGCCGTAGCGGTGGAGCGCGCCAGGCTCTACGAGCACCTGCGGCGGATGGCGCACCGCGACGGCCTCACGGGGCTGCTCAACCGCCGCCGGTTCGACGAGCGGCTCGCCGAGCTGTGCGAGCAGGCGCGGCTGCGCGGCGAGCCGCTGTCGCTGCTGCTGGTGGACGCCGACGGGTTCAAGGCCATCAACGATCGGTGGGGACACCTCGCCGGAGACGACCTGCTGCGCGGCCTGGCGCACCTGATCACCGCCCGGATCCGCCAGGGGGACGTGGCCGCCCGCTACGG
>CAYFWA010000102.1:3506-10985 GCA_964346625.1 uncultured Myxococcales bacterium | reverse complement strand
CCGGGGACACCGGGGACACCGGGGGCGCGGTGGCTACCGTGTCCATCGGCGTGGCCGAGCTCCGCGAGAACCCGGCGACGCCGGCGGCCCTGCTGGCCGAGGCCGACGCCGCCCTGTACGAGGCCAAGGATCGCGGTCGAGATCGGGCCGTGCTGCGCCAGGGGCCGCCGACCCGCTGACCGATCGCCGACTCTTTTCGAGAAAGCCGGGAATAGGCTGTGGGGTACCGCGGTTTTACGCGTTGGTGAAGATGTGCTAGAGCGATCGCTTTGAGCCGGGGTCCGGGTCGGCGCTGCGGCCGACCGGGGCCTCGCCGCGCTCGGGGCGGATGCCCCGTTTTCCCGCGACGAACCAACGACGGCGGCGCCGGCCAACGTCCGGCGGGACCGGCACCGGCCATGCCGCAACGCGAGCGAGGAAGCAGCGAGATACCGACATGCAGTACGACGTCAAGGTCATCAACGAGATGGTGCAGGCCGAGAGCGGCTTCGTGGACGGAGTGCTCTCGGAGGTGGCCAAGGTCATCGTGGGCCAGCGCTACATGGTGGAGCGGGTGCTCATCGGCCTCATCACCGGCGGGCACGTGCTGCTCGAGGGCGTGCCCGGCCTGGCCAAGACCCTCACGGTGAGCACCCTGGCCCAGGTCATGGAGGCGCACTTCCAGCGGATCCAGTTCACGCCAGACCTGCTGCCCGCCGACATCATCGGCACGGTGATCTACACCCCCCAGACCGGGGAGTTCTCGGCGAAAAAGGGGCCGGTGTTCGCCAACCTGGTGCTCGCCGACGAGATCAACCGCGCCCCCGCGAAGGTGCAGTCGGCGCTGCTGGAGGCCATGCAGGAAAAGCAGGTCACCATCGGAGACGTCACCCATCGCCTGCCGCAGCCCTTCCTGGTGATGGCCACCCAGAACCCCATCGAGCAGGAGGGGACCTATCCCCTGCCCGAGGCGCAGCTCGACCGGTTCATGCTCATGCTGCGGGTGGGCTACCCCGACAAGTCCGAGGAGCGCCAGATCATGGACCGCATGACCGGCACCTCCGCGCAGACGCCCCAGGAGGTGATCTCTCCCGACCGGCTGATCCAGGCCCGGGAGGTGATCAACCAGATCTACATCGACGAGAAGATCCGCGACTACATCGTGGACGTGGTCTTCGCCACCCGCGCCCCGGCGGACTACGGTCTCGCGGAGCTCGACGACTACATCGAGTACGGGGCGAGCCCCCGAGCCAGCATCAACTTGAACCTGGCCGCCCGCGCCCACGCCTTTTTGCGGCACCGGGGCTACGTCACCCCCGAGGACGTGAAGTCCATCGGACCCGACGTGCTACGCCACCGCCTGGTGCTCACCTACGAGGCCGAGGCCGAGGAGATCACCGCGGAGCACGTGATCCAGCGCCTGTTCGACCACGTGGAGATTCCCTAACCAGCCGGGCGGGCGCCGCCCCCGTGGGCGCCGCCCCCTGAGGTCACCGGAGACGCCGCCGTGCTGCCCCGCGAGCTCATTCGCAAGGTCCGCCGGATCGAGATCCGCACCCGCCGGCTGGTCAACGACATGCTGGCCGGCCAGTACCAGTCCGTGTTCAAGGGCCGCGGCATGGCCTTCGAGGAGGTGCGCCAGTACCAGGCCGGCGACGACATCCGGCTCATCGACTGGAACGTCTCGGCCCGGCTCAACGAGGCCTTCGTCAAGGTCTTCGTGGAGGAGCGCGAGCTCACGGTGATGCTGTGCGTGGACATGAGCGGCTCGGGCTCCTTCGGCTCCCGCGAGCAGCTCAAGCGCGACACCGCCGCCGAGCTCGCGGCCCTGCTCGCCTTCTCCGCCATCAAGAACAACGACCGCGTGGGGCTGATCATCTTCACCGACCACGTAGAAAAATTCTTACCGCCGAAAAAGGGCAAAAAGCACGTGCTGCGGGTGGTCACCGAGATCCTGAACTACGAGCCCGCGTCGCGGCGCACCCAACTGGAGGCGGCGCTGCGGTTTCTGGGCAACGTCTCGCGGCGCAAGGCCGTGGCCTTCGTGATCAGCGACTTCATCGACGAGGGCTTCGAGCACGCCCTGAAGGTGGCGGCCAAGCGCAACGACCTGATCCCGGTGACCATCACCGATCCGTTGGAGGAGGCCCTGCCCGACCTCGGCCTGGCGACCGTGGAGGATCCCGAGACCGGGGAGCTGCAGGCCGTGCACCTGAGCCGCCGGATGCGCCGCGCCTACCGCCGACGGGTGCTGCGCCAGCGGGAGCTGCGCGAGACGCTGTTTCGGCGGCTCAAGCTCGACTTCATCGACGTGCGCACCGACGAGCCCTACCTGGCGCCCCTGGTGCAGTTCTTCGACACCCGCGGCAAACGGGCCCGGAGGTGATCCCATGCGCGTGGACCGCCTCATCGCTTTCGGCACGGTGGCCGCCTTGGCCTGGACCTCGAGCGCGCGCGCGGCGGCGCCACCCGACCGCGCCCTGAGCCTGGCCGCAGCCGCCGGGGCGCCGGTGACCCGGCCCGATCCGGGCGCGAGGCCCGCGCCCGCGACGCCGCCCGCGCCCGGGACGCCGCCCGCACCCGGCGCCCGGTCGGCCCCCACCATCCTGCCCGCACCCGGCGCCCGGCCCGCGCCCGGTGGGCAGCCCGTACCCGGGATGCGGCCGGCGCCCGGCACCCCGGCGCCGGCCGCCAGCCAGCCGGCGCCAACGCCCGATGACGCCGCGCCTCGCCTCAAGCCGGGGTGGAAGCCCCACGCCGGCGCCCGCATCGAGCTCGGCGAGCGCAAGCGGATCTTCGTAGGGGACGTCTTTCACGTGGTGGTCACCGTGATCGCCCGGCAGTCGGTGGCCGTGAACCTGCCCAGCGGCCTGGACCTGGGAAAGTTCTCCTTGTTGAAGCTGGAGTCCTCGGACTCCGAGCGACTCGACGGCCAGAAGGTCAAACACCGCTTCCGGCTCAGCGTGGCGGCCTACTCGGTGGGCGAGCTCACCCTGCCTCCCATCCCGGTGACCTACGTGCCGCCCCGCCAGGCCCTGACCGACCCGCCCGACGACCCCGCGGCCTCGGTGCCCGCCCTGGTGATCACCACCTCCGAAGTGCGCCAGCAGGTGGCCTCGGTGCTGGCCAACGAGCCCCAGCCCCAGCTCAAGCAAAACGCGCCGGCCGTGACCATCCTGGTGGAGGACCGGCGCATGAAGATCATCCTCATGGTGATCCTCGCGGTGCTCGCGGGCGTCGCCCTGGGCCTGCTCATCTTCTGGCTGGTGCGGCGCCGCCGGCGCGCGGGGCCGCCTCCCGCCCCTGCCCGTCCGGCCCACGAGATCGCCCTGGAGAAGCTCGCGCGGCTGCGACAGGCCGGCTACCTCGAGCGCGGCGAGTTCAAGCCGTTTTACTTCGAGGTGTCCGAGGCCATCCGGGAGTATCTGGGCAACCGCTACGGCTTCGACTCCCTGGAGATGACCACCACCGAGCTGGCCGACGCCCTGCGCGCGGTGCCCCTGCAGGGGGTGAGCTACCCGGAGCTGATGCAATTTCTGAACGACTGCGATCTGGTGAAGTTCGCCAAGTACATCCCGCCGATGCAGGACGCCGAGGCGATCCTGGAGCAGGCCGAGCGGATCGTGCAGGACACCAAGGTGCTGCCCCCGCCGTCCGAAGACGAAGACGAAGACGAGGACGAGGACGAGGACGAGGACAACGAGGAAAAGGACGAAAAACGGGACGAAGTCGGCGACGGACGAGCGGGCAAGCCGGAAGTCAACCGTCCCGCCAGCGCTGGCGGCGACGACGAGGACGCGTCGCGGTGGGCAGGGGGCATGAGCGCGGCCGCGAGCCCGCGGGCGACCCCCGGTCGGAGCCAAGGCGCAAAGGGCGCTCCCGGATCGAAACCGGCCGAAGGAGCCGAAGGGGCCGAAGGGGAGGTGGACCGTGAGTAACGGCACGCCCCGGGCGCCGAGTCACGGCACGTCCCATGCGCCCTCCCCACCGACCCCGACGTCGGACGCGGCGGGCCCCCGCCCGGCGGCTCCGGCCCCGGCCTCGACCAGCGCCCCCCAGCCCGCCGGCGCGCCGCCACCGCGCCGACCCCGCGGGGCCCTTGCCCCGCCGCCGCTGCCGCCCCCCGATCCGGCGCTGGTGGCCCGGGCCCGGCGGCGGATGCGGTTTTTCTGGGAGCACCTGTTCGGCTACTTCGTGCTGGCCGGCGGCGCCCTGCTTTCGCTGCTGCTCATCGAGTCCCGGATCCCGGGGGAGCTGTTTTCCCTGGAGCTGGTGCACCCCTGGGCTTTACTTTTGCTGCTGGCCATCCCGCTGCTGGCCTACGTGGGCTTCCACACCGCCGGGCGGCGCCGCGGGGCGCTGGTGTTTTCCCGGGTCCCGGACCTGCGGGCCGTGGGGCCGGGCCTCGGCGCCCGGCTGCGCAAGATCCCCCCGGCGCTGCGGATCCTGGCGCTGGCGCTTTTCGCCGTGGCCCTGGGGCGCCCCCAGAGCCACCTCACCATCAGCCACGCCGAGCAGGTGGAGGGCATCGACATCGTGCTGGCGCTGGACGTGTCGCGCTCCATGCAGGCCCGGGATCTGTCCGGCCAGATCTTCGGCGGTAAGACCCGCCTGGACGTGGCCAAGGAGGTGATCGACGAGTTCATCCGCCGGCGCGAGCACGATCGCATCGGTCTGGTGCTCTTCGGCCGCGAGGCCTACACCTGGTGCCCGCCCACGCTGGATTACCAGGCCCTGCGCACGCTGCTTTCCGAGGTGAAGCTGGGCATCATCAACGGCCGGGCCACCGCCATCGGCGACGCCGTGGGCACGGCCATCAACCGGCTGCGCCACTCAAAGGCCTCCAGCAAGGTGATCATCCTGCTCACCGACGGGGAGAACAACGCCGGCACGATCACCCCGAACCAGGCCGCCAACTACGCCGCGACCTTCAAGATCAAGGTCTTCACCATCCTCATGGGTAAGAACGTGGGCGGCGGCCACCGCGGCCTGCTCGGGCGGCGGGGCGCCCGGGTCAACCCCCGGCTGCTGGAGCAGATCGCCACCATCACCGGCGGCACGCCCTACCTGGCCACGGACCGCCAGGCGCTGCGCGAGCGCTTCCAGCGCATCCTCGACACGCTCAAAAAAGACGTCCGGGTGCGCAAAGAGCGGCGACCGTCGGAGCACTGGCGGCTGTTCGCGGTCTCGGGGCTGCTGCTCTTGCTGCTGGAGCTCTTTTTGCGGCTGGCGGTGCTGCGGAGGTTCCCATGAGGGCGACGCTCGCGTTCATCTTCGACCGGTGGGCCAACTTCCCGCCCCACGCCCCCTGGTGGCAGGCCGCGCTGGCCATCGGCGTGGTGCTGGCGGTGATCGTCGGCTACGTCATCCGGTCCGCCCTGCGCCAGCGCCAGCTCGAGCGGCTGGGTCACCTGCCCCAGATCCAGCAGATGATCGCCTCCAGCTCCCCGGCGCTGCGGGTGGTGCGCCCCCTGTGCGTGGGCGTGGCGCTGCTTTTGCTCTTGATGGTGTGGTTTCGGCCCCAATTCGCGGGCAAGGCCCGGATCGTCAAGCAGCGCGGCATCGACCTGGTGATCGTGCTCGACTACTCCAAGAGCATGTACGCCCGGGATATCCCGCGCTCCCGTATCGATCGGGCCAAGCAGGAGCTCGCCCGGCTCCTCGAGCGGCTCGGGGGCACCCGGGTGGGGCTGGTGCTGTTCGCCGGCACCGTGAAGGAGCTCCCCCTCACCACCGACTACACGGCGGTGCGGCTGTTTTGGGAGGAGCTCACCCCCAACGACATGCCCGTGGGGGGCACGGCCATCGGGTTGGCCCTCACCTCGGCCACGCGGCTTTTGCAGCGGGTGCGGGGCAAGGGCAAGCCCCGGGATCAGGCCATCTTGCTCATCACCGACGGCGAGGACCACCAGTCCGAGCCCATCAAGGCGGCCCGCATGGCCCAGAAGCTGGGCATCCGGGTCTACACCCTGGGCATCGGCACCCGGGTCCCGGAGATGATCCCGCACATCACCGACGACGGCAAGCAGGCGGGCTTCATCAAGCACGACGGCAAGTACGTGACCACCAAGCTGGACCGGGCCACCCTGGAGAAGATCGCCCGCATCACCGACGGCAAGTACCTGCAGGCCACCGCCGCCTCCTTCGGCGTGGACCGGTTCCTCGCGCAGCTCGACGAGCTCAAGCAGGCCGAGACCGAAAAACGCATCCGCCGCACCTACGAGGACTGGTACCAGCTCCCGCTGTTCGTGGCCTTTTTGCTGCTGCTGGTGGAGGCCAGCCTCGGCACGCGGCGCTGGCGCTTGCGCAAGCGAAACGGGCGGAAGCTCGCCGCGGCTCACGCCGCCCCCGCGACGAAATCCCGCGGCGGCGCGAAGGCCGGTGGAGCGAAAAAGGCCCGCGCGGGTGCGGGTGCCGGTGCCGGTGCCGGTGCCGGTGCCGGTGCCGGTGCCCGTGTGGGAGCCGGTGCGGGTTCGGGCGCCGGGGCCGGCCCGCCGCAGCCCAGTGCGGCGCGTGAGGGTTGATGGTATGCTGCTGCCTGTCGCGACGACAACGACAACGACAACGACGACGACGAATACGAATACGAATACGACGAAGCCGATCTCCCAGGAGCGAACCGTGCATCACGATCCCGTGACCGGGGGCGGTGGCCCCCGCCCCCGCGGCCTGCCCGCGGCCGCGGCCACCGCGGCCCTGGTGGCCGTGGCCGGGCTCGGGCTGGGTTGGGACGTGTTTTTGAAGCCGGACCCCGACGTTGCCAAAGGCAACGCGCTTTTACAAAAGGGCAAGGCCAAAAAAGCTTTCGAGGCCTACGAGCGAGCCGAAAAACGGCTCGGCCGGCGCCCCCGGCTGGACTACAACCTCGGGCTGGCCTACTTCGCCATGGGCAAGCTCGAAAAGGCCCGCGACGCGTTTTTGTCCGCCGGCGGCGCCAGCGACCCGGAGCTGCGGCGCCAGGCGTTTTTCAACCTGGCCAACACCCTGTACAAGCGGGCCGAGCCCCGGCTGCAGGCTGCGGACAAGGCCCGCCAGGGCGTGCAGGCCCTGGCCCAGAAGCTCGCCGCGGCCGACCAGCAGGGGGCTCCCCAAAAAGCCCGCTGCCAGCTCATGCAAAAGCAGCTCGAGGCCATCGAGCAGGCCGACCAGGCCCAGCAGGCCACCGCCGAGGCCTTTGACAAGGCCTACGACGAGTACCGCCGCGTGCTCGAGAAAAACCCTTCGTATTTCGAGGCGAAGTGGAACCTCGAGCTGAGCCTGCGCCACGTGATCGCCTCCCAGCGCGCGCGCAAAAAGCTGCAGGCGAGCAAGGAGCACCTGGCCAAGCGCTTCGAAAAGGAGTGCGAGTCCAAAGACGACAAGAAGAAAAAAGACAAAAACCAGGACAAGAAAAACCAGGACAAGAAACAGGACAAGAAACAGGACAAGAAACAGGACAAGAAACAGGACAAGAAGCAGGACAAGAAACAGGACAAGAAGCAGGACAAGAAGCAGGACAAG
>CAYFWA010000102.1:0-3406 GCA_964346625.1 uncultured Myxococcales bacterium | reverse complement strand
GGACAAGAAGCAGGACAAGAAACAGGACAAGAAGCAGGACAAGAAGCAGGACAAGCAGAGCAAGCCGCGCGAGCGCCAAAAGCCCCTGAGCAAGAAAGACATCGCCAAGCGCCGGGCCGCGCGCGCGCTCGACAAGCTGCAGCGCAAGCAGCGCGAGCGCGACCGCCAGCGGGCCCGCTCGGGCACCACCCGCCAGCCGGACAAGGACTGGTGAGCCGGTGCGCCTCCTGATCGGGATACTGCTGGGATGTCTGGGCTGCGTCGCGGCCGCGCTGCCGGCGCGCGCCGCCCCCCGGGTGGAGGTCAGCATGGCCGCCCGCCCCGACCGCGTGGCCGTGGGCGACCAGCTTCGGCTGGCCGTCACCGTGACCCTGACCTCGGCCACTCGCTCGGGCTCGCTGGGGGGGCCGGCCTTTCGCGACTACCGCAAGCCCGGCCTGGACGACTTCGAGGTCCTGCGCCAGTGGACCAACCAGTCCACCCAGATCTCCATCGTGGGGGGCCGGGCCCGGCGCGAGGAGGTCTACACCTACTACTACGTGCTGCAGCCCCGCAAGGCCGGCCAGATCACCGTCGCCCCGGCCTCGGTGCGCTTTCGGGGCCAGCGCTTCAAGGCCCAGCCCCTGACGCTGCAGGTCTCGCCCGGCGCCGCCGCGCCGCCGCCCACCCGCCCGGGCCAGAGCCCGAGCCTCACCGACGACGACGAGCTGTTCGTGCAGGTGGTCCCGGACAAGACCGAGGCCTGGGTGGGCGAGCAGGTGACGGTCACCTGGTACGTGTACTTCAGCACGCCGCTGCGGGGCGCCCCCACCGTCAAGACCCCGCCGCGCACCGACAGCTTCTTTTCCGAGGAGCTGCCCTTCAAAAAGCAGCAGGCCAGCCGCACCACCATCAACGGGACCCTCTACGGCGTTTTGCCCATCCACCGCCAGGCGCTGTTTCCCATGAAGCCGGGCGAGCTGGAGGTGGGCCCGCTGACCATCGAGGCCCGGCTGCGGGGCCACTCGTGGTTTCGCACCACGCCGGTGACCCGCAGTGCCGCGCCGGTCACCATCCGCGCCCGGGCGCTGCCGGCCAAGGGCCGCCCCCCCGGCTTTCGGTCGGGCAACGTGGGCCGCTACCGGCTGCGCGCCGAGGTGGATCCGACCCGGATCGACGCCAACTCCGGCACCACGCTCCAGGTCACCATCTCCGGCAGCGGCTACCTGCACGGCCTCAAGTTCGACAAGATCAAGAAGCTCGACGGCTTCCGGGTGCGCTTCGCCACGCAGCGCACCGAGCTTTCCTCGGGCGTGAATCTTTCGGGCAAGCGCGTGCACGAGTACGTGCTGATACCGCGGCGCACCGGCACCGTCGAGGTGGAGCCCATCTGCTTCGCGTACTTCGACCCCATGGAGGGGCGCTACCGCAAGTCCTGCTCCAAGCCCCTGGAGGTGGAGGTCACCGGAAAGCTGTCGGCCCCCGGCCCCGCCGCCACCGCCACCGGCCGGGAAAACGAGCTGCGCCGCCAGCTCAAGCCCATCCTGCGCGGCGGGGAGCTGACCCACCGCACCCCCTGGCGGCTGCACCGAAGCTGGATCCGCTGGCCCCTGCTGCTCGCCCCGGTGCTGGCCATCGTCGTACTGCTGCTGATCCGCGCAGTGCGCACCCGGCTGGCCAATGACACCGAGGGGCGCCGCCGGCGCGAGGCCCGGGGCCGCGCCCGCCGCCGGCTGCGCCTGGCCCACAGCTACCTCAAGTCCGGCGACCGGGTGCGCTTTTTCGCCGAGATCGCCAACGTAATCCAGGAGCAGCTCTCCGCGCGCACCGGCCTGCGAGTCCAGGGCCTCACCTCGGCCGAGCTGCAGCAGCGCCTCACCGAGCGCGGGGTGGACCCCGAGCTGCGCGACCGCGTGGTGAGCCAGCTCGAGGAGTGCGACTTCGCCCGCTTCGCCCCGGCCGCGGCCGAGGCCAAGCAGATGGAAGAGGCCCTCGGTCGCACCCGCCGCCTGCTGTCGGAGCTCGAGCGCACGCGCCTGGCCCCGCCCCCGGCCGCCGCCAACGGCAACGCCAAGGAGGCCTCGGCATGAGCCCACGCCGGAAATGCTCGCCGTCGCACGCCGACGCAGCGCCGATCCCGGGCGCTCGGCAAGCAGGCCTCGGCATGGGCCCGCTTCGCCAAAACGGCCTCGGCATGAGCCCGCTTCGGCACCGGCCTTCCCCGCGCGTTGCCAAAGAACCCGGGGCGATCGCCCCGGGCCCTCGGCTGCTGCTGGCGGCCCCCCGGCTGCTGCTGGCGGCCCTGCTCACGGTGGCCGGCCTGCTGGCCCCGGTGCGCCCGGCCGCGGCCGGCCCCGCCGAGCAGCGCCTGTTTCACGAGGCCAACGCCGCCTACACCGCGGGGCGCTACGCCGACGCCCGCACCCGCTACGAGCAGATCCTACACCAGGGCATGCAAAACGAGCGGCTGCTTTACAACCTGGGCAACACCTACTTCCGCCTGGGCGAGCTCGGCCGCGCCATCTGGGCCTACGAGCGGGCCCTGCGCCTCGCGCCCGAGCTGTCCGAGGCCCGGCACAACCTGGAGCTGGCCCGCGAGACCGTGGCCAGCAGGGTCGAAGACAAGGTGGTGGGCACCCCCACGCCCCCCTTCCGCGAGCGGCTGGTGCGCTTCTTCTCGGTCACCGGCGCCACGGTCTGGTTCTACGCCCTGTGGTGGGTGGCCTGCGGCCTGCTGTTTGCCGTGCTGCTGCGGCGCCGTGGCGTGCTGCGCTCCACGCTGGTGGTGCTCACCGTGGTGGCCGCGCTCACCGTGGGCCTGTTCGGCTGGATCTACACCGCGCGGGTCGACCTGGCCGAGGGCACCCGGGAGGCCATCGTGCTCGAGGACACCGTGCCGGTGCGCGAGGGCCCCCGGGGCATCGCCACCAAGGCCTTCGAGATCCACGCCGGGCTCAAGGTCCGCCTCGACGCTCGCGAGGACAAGTGGTGGAAGATCCGGTTGCCCAACGGCCTCGAGGGCTGGGTCCGCGCCGACCAGGTGGGTGAGCTGTGACCCGCCCCTCCCCGTCGGCGACGCGGGCGACGCGGGCGCGGCTCCCCTCCGCCACGCGGGCGCGGCTCCCCTCCGCCACGCGGGCGCCAATGGCGACGGCCTTCGTGGCGACGGCCTTCGTGGCGACGACCTTCGTGGCGACGACCTTCGTGGCGCTGGCCGCCGCGACCGGAGGCCTCCCCAGGACCGCGGCCGCGGCGCCGCGTCCCACCGCTCCGACCGGCGAAGCGGCCCCCCGCGACGCGGCCCCCCGCGACGCGGCCTCCCGCGCGAGGCCACGGCCCGACGCGTCTCGCCCGACCCCGCGCCGCCGCGCCTGGTCGACGATCTCCACGCCGTTCAGCGTGGTGCTGGAAAAGGTCTTGATGGCCT
>CAYFWA010000101.1:12371-12835 GCA_964346625.1 uncultured Myxococcales bacterium | reverse complement strand
CGGGGAGGGCTGTGGAAAATGCCGGGCTGGGGACAAGCCCTATCCGCCCTCGGCGAAGCGGAGCCGGCCACCGGCCACCGGAGCCGGACGCCGGAGCCGGCCACCGGAGCCGGACGCCGGAGCCGGCCACCGGAGCCGGCCACCGGCCCACGGCCCACGGAACGTGCAACGAGCCCCTCAGATCCTTGCCACTGGGCGCGCAACGCAATACCTGGCTCGCTGAGCGATCCTGTAGAATACCCCAGGGTGCTTGACTCACCGGGCACCGGACCGCTACGACGTCCTTGTAGTACGAATGGGATTGGCTTCGGGCTCGAAACAGGGCCAGTCTGCCGTGCATCAGGACGTCACGCTGGCAGACATCTCAATCTGAGGAGGACATCATGAAAGAAACAGTGGTGAGGGCTCCAGGGCTCCAGGGCTCCAGGGCTCCAGGGCTCCAGGGCTCCAGGGCTCCAGGGCTC
>CAYFWA010000101.1:3245-12271 GCA_964346625.1 uncultured Myxococcales bacterium | reverse complement strand
CAGGGCTATACGGTATTGCGGCGACCCGGGTGACGAGCGACCGCTAGACGGCAGGCGCGCCTTCCCGGTCGTGGGGTTGCAGGCGGCTCTACTGCACCGACGAGCCTCGAGCCGATCTCACGCCGCCCTGCAATACGGACGCGGATTGCATCAACGCCCCGTTCGGCGGGCCGACCGACTACTGTGTGGAAGGGCGATGCCGTCGTCATTGCTGGCACTCCGACGACAGCCTTTGCTCGGGCCTGCCCAACGCACCGAAGTGCTCGGGCTACGAGGAGTATCGTCGCTTCTGTACCCTGGGCTCACCCTGCATGACCGACGCCGACTGCGGGGAGACGCCTGGCGCCTATTGTGCACCCCCAGGCAGCGAGGACTGGGAGGGAACCTGTCATCTGCCATGCGAGGACAATAGTGACTGCGCGCCGTTTGGTCTCGACTCACGGTGTGACGATCCGGAGCTGATTCTGATCTGCCAGCTCCCGGCGGGCTGCCGCACGCTCTCGTGCGACCCCAACCCCGGCCAGGATGATTGTGACTCCTGGATCCCTGGCAGCGAGTGCACTCCCGGCGTCGCGTGGGACAGCGTGTGCGAGAAGAAGAGGTTTCTCGACGCAGTCGATCACGGGGTCCACAATGACTATACCCGCGGCTGCGGCGGAGGAGACGACAACGACGATCTGCAGGTGGTGGATCTGCTGTGCAAGGCCTACTACGAAGGCTACAAGAGCGCCATCAAGAGCAAGACCGCCAACATCTATCCTCTTTTGGCGAAGATCATGGATGAGATGTATGACACGACGTGGGCGGAAGCAATTAATGAGCATGGAGATCCGATTCCCTGTTTGGACCAAGACTCGCCAGATTCTACCTGTGAGCTTTTGCTTGCTGTTGGAGGAGTTAGCAATTTCGAGATTCGCTGTGGGCCCGAGTCAGGTAACTGCGAGTTGCGCCCCTACTACGTCTACGGGATCAACCTCTATCCAAGTAAGCTAGAAGCGATCCTCACTCCCGAGGCTGACAGCACATTGTATCCTGAGTATAACGCGCTGCTGTCTGGGGGCTTTTGCGATCCGGATCACAGCTTCGCGACCTGGGATCCAGTTGAGTGGGAGTGGTGGCGATGAGCCCCATTCGGATCCGCTTCCACGGCCGACTGGATCTGTGCTTTTCTTGCGTTATTGCAGGCTTTTTTGCCGTTTCCTGCGGCCGGCCCGTGGGCCAGGCGCCCGACGCCGGGTCGGAGCTGGCGTGCCTGCCGAGCACTTGCCCGGGCTGCTGCACCGCAGAGGGCGAGTGCCTGCCCGGTTACCAGTCCTCTGCCTGCGGCGCGGGCGGGAACGAGTGCCTCGACTGCGCTACTCTGGGCGGGACTTGCGAGGCCGGGCGGTGCGAGGGGACGGGGCCCTGTGGTCCGCAGAGCTGCCCGGGCTGCTGCGATTACCAGGGGCAGTGCCGCAGCGGGGCGTTGCCTGCAGCTTGCGGCCAGGGCGGGCAGGCCTGCGTGGACTGCCAGGGGCTCGCCTGCACGCCCGCCGGCACCTGCAGCGCGGGTTGCGTGGACCAGGACGGCGACGGCTTCGGTGAGGGCTGCGCTGCCGGGCCAGACTGCGACGATCAGGCGCCCGGGATCCACGACGACTGCGCCCCGGGGGAGCCGTGCCCCGCCGGCTGGGTGCACATCCCGGCTGGCCCGTTTCTGGCGGGCTGCGATCCCGAGGGGCCGCTCGAGTGCCGCGAGCACGACATCCCCTTGCAGGAGATGGTCCTCGACGGGTACTGCATCCAGCGCACCGAGGTCAGCGTGGGACCGTTCCGGCCGTGTCTGGATTCTGGGTATTGCGGTCGTTTCCCACAACATCTACTCGATACCCGCGGCCGTTTGGACATGCCATGCAACTGGGGCACCGATATCGATGGTGACTGGCTCTCTTATCCAATGGACTGTCTTGATTGGGTAATGGCCCGGAGGTATTGCACGGTGTGGCTGGGGGGGGACCTGCCCAGTGAATGGCAGTGGGAGAAGGCTGCTCGCGGAATCGACGGAAGGACCTACCCGTGGGGAGAGCAGCCGCCGGAATGCAGTCGCTGTAACGTAGCAGATTTCTGTGGTTCCTCTCATATTAACCCAAGCTGGCCAATCGGATCCGGCAATGGAACAGGGGGCATCTCACCTTTCGGGCTCAAGGACGCCTGCGGAAACGTAAAGGAGTATACTCGGTCATCACTGGAGCGGGTCGGTGAGGATTTCGACCCAGAGGCCGGTGATCTTGTGGTGGTTACCCGGGGCGGTCAGGCAGACATCAGCGCCGTACCGCCTACATTGGAAGACTATCCGGATTTCACGGTCTATAATCGTCTAATCATTGGTATGCCTTCAACGGATCGGTCTTTCGGTGTCATGACGGGCTTTCGCTGCGTCCGCCCCGTGAACGACGCGACCTCGACCTTCAGCCCGTGACCACCTCGGCCTCGTGCTCCCCGAATGGCCGACCTCTGTGATCGTGGGGCAGTGCTCGACCGCAACAGTCCGGGAGATCCAGGTCCAACACAAGGGCACCGAGATCCAGCCGAGGCGTGGGAGCCAACCAACCGTATCACGCACCAGCGCGGCGTGGCTGGGGCGGGACCAGGTGGTGCGTTGTGGCATTTCTCATGGCTCCGGGTGCACGACCCATTGCGCCGCGGGGGGGAGTTCGCCTATGATTCGCCGCGATCGCGCCGCGACGGACTACGAGGCGGTTGGGTGGATTTCATGGAGCAGCTCGAGCGATACCGACAGATCGCCAACCGGCTGGAGCTGGACCGCTTCGTCATGGCCCACGGCGGGCTGTACCTGCTCGGGCGCCTGCCCGGCGAGGAGCAGCCCGACGAGGAGCAGTGGACGTTCACCACGCAGCCCGGCGCGAAGCTGGATGACGTCATCCGGCAGGCCGCCGCCGACAAGGGAGCGCGGCTGCTGGCCGGGCGGTTTTTGCGCAAGCTCGAGAAATCGGACCGCAACCCCTGGCTCGGCCGCCTGAGCGTGGGGCGCGCGGCCAACAACGACGTGGTGATCCGCCACCCGTCCGTGTCCAAGCTGCACGCCCACTTCAACTCGGACGCCCGGCTGAGCCAGCCGGGCAACGCCCCCATGACCGTCCGCGTGATGGACGTGGGCTCGCGCAACGGGACCTTCCTCAACGGGCAGGCCCTGGAGCCGGACGATCCGCGCCCCACCGGCTCGGGCGACGTGCTGGTCTTCGGCAACGTGACCTGCGAGCTGCTCGACGCCGGCGCGCTGCACCAGAAGCTGAGGGCGGTGTTCCCCACCCCGGAGCAGCTCGGGCAGCGGCTGCGTTAGGGCTCACGCAGCTCAGTCCTTGCGCACCAGGCCGTGGCCGTCCGGGCGGAAGCCGGCCGGGAACACCGTGTGCTGATTGTACGTCGCGCCGAGCAGCGCCGCGTCGCTGAGGTCGGCCTCCTCGAGGTGGGCGCCCTCCAGCCGCGCGCCGCGCATCCGGGCGTCTCGCAGCACCGCGCCGTAGAAATCCGCGCCGCGCAGATCCGCCCGCTCCAGGTTGGTAAGCTGCAAGGAGGCGCCCTCGAGGTAGGCCTCCCGGGCGTCGCAATCCTGGAGGTTGGCCCGGTCGAGCACCGCGTCACGCAGGTCGGCCATGCGCAGATCCGAGGCGTGCAGGTCCACGCGCTCGAGGTTGGCTCCCAGCAGGTGCGCTCCCCGCAGGTCGCACTGAAACATCTGGCAGCCCCGCAGATCCGCATCGGTCAGGTCGACCCCCGTCAGGCTGGTGGAGGAGGCCACGAACACGCCGCTCACGAAGCGTCCCCCCACCACCACCGCGTCGGATCCCGTCACCTGGGTTCGAACCTCGCGGTTTCTCCCCCACGGATCCGGCTGCCGCTGCTGTTCTCGCTGCTTGTCGCGGATGTCCTGGTTCGTCGCCGCGCGATTCCCGCGTCGCTTGGGGCCGGCCATGTGGTTTCCTCGAATATAGAGCTCGAGCCTCGATTTTCGCTGATCCTGGCCAGAACGCAACCGAAAGGGGGACGGCGCCGAGACGGAAGCCGAACGGCTCGATCAACGCAGGCCGTACTTTTTGAGCTTGCCCTGCAAGGTGGTGGGCTTGAGCGAAAGAAGCTCGGCGGCGCCCTGCTCCCCGTAGATGCGCCCTCCGGAGGCCTCCAGGGCCCGCGAGAGCAACTCTGCCACCGCCTCGTCGAAGGTGGGGATCTGCGCCTCGGCGTCGCTGCCGGTCTCTTTACTCGATGCTTCGCCGGGGGCGGCGTGTCCCTGCTCTCGGTCGAGCGGGACCTCGGCGACGCCGCGGGTCGGCGCTCCCGCCGGGCCCGGGACCTCGTGGGCCGGGCCGGCACCCGCCGGCAGCAGCAGCTCGTCTTCCGGGCTGAGGATGAGCGCCCGCTCGAGGGTGTTTTCCAGCTCCCGCACGTTTCCCGGCCAGGAGTACCCGCGCAGCGCCGCCCAGGCCGCTTCGGGCACCCGCGGCACGGGCCGGTGGAGCTGCGTGGCGAGCCGCTCGAGCAGATGCTCGGCCAGGGGCCGCAGATCCTCGAGGCGATCCCGCAGCGGGGGGAGCTGGATGGGGAAGATGTTCAACCGATAGTACAGGTCCTGCCGGAAGATCCCCTGCTCAACCAGGGTCTCCAGCGGGCGGTTGGTGGCGGCCACCACCCGGACGTCCACCGACACCGGCTCGGTTCCCCCCACCCGCAGGATCTCCTTTTCCTGCAAGGCGCGGAGCAGCTTCACCTGCACGGCAGCCGGCGCGTCGCCCACCTCGTCCAGAAACAGCGTCCCCCCGCTGGCCTGCTCGAAGCGTCCGATCTTGCGCCGGTGCGCGCCGGTGAAGGCGCCCTTTTCGTGTCCGAACAGCTCGCTCTCGATGAGGGACTCGGGCAGCGCGCCCAGGTTCACCGCCACGAAGGGGCCGGCGGCCCGGTCGCTGGCCTCGTGCACCATGCGCGCGATGCCCTCTTTGCCCGTACCGGTCTCGCCGCGCACGAGCACCGTGGTCTCGGAGGGCGCCACCAGCCGCACCTGCTCGAGCACCGCGGCCATGGCGGGGCTCTCGGCCACGTAGCGCCACCGCCGGCGGATCTGCTGAACCTCGTTTTTGAGCCGGGCGTTCTCGCGGTGCAAAAGCTGGTTGAGCCGCTTGATCTCCGCCACCATCTCGCTGTTGTGCAGCGCGATGCCGATGAGCCGGGCGACCCGGTCCGCGGGTTGGAAGCACTGGCACAGGATCCCTTCCGGGGGGACGTGGGCGATCTGCAGGGTGCCGAGCACCCGGTCGTCTGCCAGCAGCGGAAAGCACGCCATGGCGCCGTAGCCGTAGCGGGCCAGCTCCGCCTCCTCGCGATAGCGCCCCCCCTCTGGTTGGAGCTGCTCGACGGTGACCGGTTCGCGCCGGCGGATGGCCTCGCCACAGGCGCTGCCCTCGAGCACGACCCGCGTGCCCGGCTCCGGTGCGGGATGCCGGGGATCGTCCACCCGCAAAATCTCGGCCTCCTCGGGTCGCGCCTCGTCCCACCGGTTGATGGCGAGCCGCGTCCCGCCGAAGTGCTTGCGCAGCAGGCGCCCCGCCCGCTCCACCACCTCGGTGACATCGAGGGTGGTGAGCAGGGTGGTGACGGCCTCCTCCACGAGCCCCTCCCGGTCCCGCAACCCGGCGCAGTGTTGCCCGCAATCAATGGCGTCGCCCAGCGCTTGCTCCTCTCGGGTAACCATATTTCGTTGTATACCCGAATATGGGTGATTCCGCCAACGTCATTTGGGTAACGACGCCCGAGCTCCTCGGGCGGCGATCCATGCAACGAAACGGGTTGAGCGCTTATTTTTCTCTTCATATCAGAGCATTATCAACAACACATCAGACGGCCTCCCGGTTGGCACTTTGGTTGCTTTTCAAGAAACCGACCCGGACGGCCCAGAGCGCAAGTTTCCGCGCCGCTTTGCTCCGGGTCGAGGGAGCGAAGACATGCCGCTGCACGACATCGAGGAAAAAATCCCCGAGGAAAAAATCCCCATGAGGCGACGCAAGATCGTGGAGATCGACGAGGATCTCTGTGACGGGTGTGGGCTGTGCGTGGACGCCTGCCACGAGGGGGCCATCCAGCTCGTGGACGGCAAGGCCCGGCTCGTCTCCGACATCCTGTGCGACGGCTTCGGAGACTGCCTCGGCGAGTGTCCCCAGGACGCCATCACCATCACCGAGCGGGAGGCCGAGCCCTACAGCCAGGAGGCGGTGGACACCCACCTGAGCCGGCAGGGAGCCGGAGCCGCAACCAGAGCCGAAGCCAACAGCGAGCCCACCAACAAGGGCGCCCTGCCCGTGATGGGGGGGTGCCCCGGCGCGGCCTCCCAGCAGCTCCAGCCCGCCGAGGTCGGGGCGCCGGCTCCGGGCTCGTCGTCGGATCGTGAGCCACCGCGGGCAGCAGGCGGGCCCGCCGCGCGCCCATCGGCGCTGCGCAACTGGCCCGTGCAGCTCCATCTCGCCCCCGTGCAGGCGCCGTACTTCGAGGGGGCGAAGCTGCTCATCGCCGCCGACTGCGTGCCGTTCGCCCACGCGGACTTCCACGAGGGGCTGCTGGCGGGGCGCACGCTGCTGGTGGGGTGCCCCAAGCTGGACGACACCTCGGCCTACCTCGAGAAGCTGGCGGCGATCTTCCGGTTCAACAGCCTGTCGTCGGTGGAGATCGCCTACATGGAAGTCCCCTGCTGCCGCGGCCTGGTGATGCTGGTGCAGCAGGCCCTCGAGGCCGCGGGCAAGGCCGAGAGCCTCCGCCCCACCCTCACCCGGATCGGGATCCGCGGTGAGGTGCTCGAATCGCAATAACAAGGCGGTCGCAACCGGCTACAATGCGCTTGTGAGCCTACCGCACCGCTGGAGCCGTCCGTTCGCCTTCGCCCCCCTCGAGGGGGTCGGGCACCCTGCCTATCTGGAGCTCGTGGCCGCCGAGGCCCCCCTGGGCCTGCTCGGCGCCCCCTTCTGGTCGGTGGGGCGCGGTCCGCTGGACCGCCGCGCCCTGGAGCGTCATGTGGCCTCGCTGCCGGTTTCTGGCCACTGCTTGTGCGCAGTGCAGCTCCTCGGCGCGGATCCCGAGCGCATGGCCCTGGCAGCGCGCTGGGCCGTGGAGGCCGGCGCCCGCGTGGTGGACGTGAACCTCGGCTGCCCCGCCCGGCGGGTGGTGGCGCGCGGCGCCGGGGCGGCGCTGCTGGGCGACCCGGAGCGGCTGTATCGCCTCCTGGCGCGGGTGCGCGACGCGGTGCCGGTGACCCTGTCGGCAAAGCTGCGCGCGGGCCTGGAAGACGACCGGCTGCTATTCGAAAACACCGCGGCCATCGAGGCCGCCGGGGTGGACTTCCTCACGCTGCATCCCCGCACCGCCGGCCAGGGCTACCGCGGGGTCGCCAACTGGCAGGCGCTGGCCCGGGTGGTGTCCCGGGTGGCGATCCCCGTGGTGGGCAACGGCGACTGCTGGTACGCCGAGGACGCCCGCCGACTGCGCCGCGAGACCGGCTGCGCGGCGGTGATGATCGGCCGTCCGGCCCTGCGCAACCCCTGGATCTTCGAGCAGCTCGCGGCGCTGCAGGACGGCCGCCCGCCGCCGCGGCCCGCGGGTCGGGAGCTGGTGGCCTGGCTGGAGCGGGTGGCCTCCCGGTTGGCGGCCGCCTTCGCACCCTACCCGGGCCGGGATACGGGCAAGCTCAAGGAGCTGGTGCGCTACCTGGGCTCCGCGGTGCCGGACGGCGGAGGCTTCCGGCGAGCGGCCCTGCGGGCCCCCGACACGCCGGCGCTGCTCGGGCTGGCCCGCGAGCGCCTCGGGGACCGCCCCCCCGAGGCGCTGGATCTCGGCCCAGACGGCCCGCATCGCCTGATGCGAACGCCGTGAATCGACTGTCAGGATGGTCAGAATCGCCTGGCAGGATGGGTCAATCAAGCAGGGGTCAGCCACCCCAGGCGGGCGGCCACCACGCACACCACGTAGGTCACCCCGAAGGCAATGAGGGGCGTGGAGAGCCAGGCCACCATGATGTTGCGCAGCACGCGTCGGTTCACGGTGCGGACGCCCTTGACGATGCCGATGCCGAGCACGCCGCCCACCACCGCCTGGCTGGTGGACACCGGCACGCCGATCATGGCGTAGATGTGGACGGTGATCCCCTCGGCCAGGATCACCACGAAGGCGCTCATGGCGTCCAGCCTCACCAGACCGCGGCCCACCGTGAGCATCACGCCCTGGCTGTAGGTGAGCACCCCGAGAGCAATGGACAGCCCCCCGAGGAGGCAGGCCCCCCGGACCGAGAGCATCCCCTCCCCCACGAAGGCGCCGGTGACGTTGGCCACGTTGTTGGCCCCCAGGGCGTAGGCGCCGTAGCAGCCGGCGAGCACGAGGCCCCAGCGCAGCACCAGATCGTAGTGAAACAGATTGAACCCGATGAGGTTGAACAGCTTGCCCACCAGCACGAACAGCACCACCGTGATCAGCATGGCGCCCACCGGGGTGCCCACCCAGCAGGCCACCACCTTCGCCAGCACCCAGAACCTCACCTGGCCGTTGAAAAGGCCCACGGCGATGAGGGCCCCCACCACGGCCTGGCTGGTGGAGACGGGCAGCCGCTTCCAGGTCATCACGGTGACGGTGAGGGCCGCCATGAGCCCGGTGATGAAGGCCGTGTCCAGCGTGGTCCGCGAGAGGTTCTGGTAGGTCTCCATCCCCGCCGCGCCCCCCACCAGGGCCCCGATGAGGATGAAGATCGCCGCCAGCATGGAGGCGGTCCAGAAGCGTAGCATGCGGGAGGCCACCGCCGTCCCGAAGACGTTGGAGGCGTCGTTGGCTCCCAGGGCCCAGCCCAGGTACACGCCGGAGATCAGCTGCCACATCCGAAATTAAGATCCAGTCTTCACTCGGGTTGCCGGTTGCGGGTTGCCGCTTGCGGGTTGCCGCTTGCGGGTTGCGGGTTGCCGCTTGCGGGTTGCGGGTTGCCGCTTGCGGGTTGCGGGTTGCCG
>CAYFWA010000101.1:0-3145 GCA_964346625.1 uncultured Myxococcales bacterium | reverse complement strand
CTTGCAGGCTCATCCCAGGGCCGCCGAGGCGGTGGAGGCGGTGGATGAGGCGTGCCGCGTCGCCCCGCGAAACGCCGGCGCCCCTCTACAATCCAGGGCACTAGATCCGCCGCTTGAGCGAGATGACCTCCAACCGGCTGGCGACGTTTTCCGCGGCGTCGGACAGGTCCCCGATGCGCTGCGTCACCTCGCGGAGCAGGATCTTGTTCAGCCCGGGCATGTCCGAGCGGAACACGTCCATGATGATCTCCCGCTCGATGCGGTCCGACTCGCTCTCCTTCTCATCCACGGGTTGGACCGCCTCTCCCACCGTGTCCGGGTCCTCGAAAAGATGCTGCACCGCCTGGCGCACCAGCCGGCACGCCTCCACGTTGACGGCCACGAGCTCGTAGAAGTGCCGCTCGAGCCGCTCGGGGATCTCCACGCACTGGGTCTCGAAGATGAACGTAACGGTCTCGGCGAGGTTCGGGATGGAGTCGAAGTGCTCCAGCAAGCCGAGCAGATCCCCGCGGGACTCGGGGAGCAGGGAGTGGGAATAGAGCCGCTTCTCGATGGCGCGGATCAGATCGTCGGCGCGTGACTCGAGGGAGTGCAGCCGCTGATCGCCATCGGTGAAGTCCTGACAGACACCCTTCTGCAGATAGCACTCCATGGTGGACTCGAAGACGCGGATGGCCTCGTCCGCCGCTTCGAAGTACTCGCTGATGAGGCGCATGACCTCACGTTCCTTGCGGAAAAACAGCGACATGGGCTCGATAGCTCCGTGTGCGTCCGCCCGCAGACCGCCGCCGCCACCGGCTGCCGGCGCCTGCTGGGCGCATGTCCAAAAAGGAGAATACTAACAGGAGGCTAACAATTCACAAACAAAATTCCGCCTTTGGATCCGAGTCCTGGGCCGGCGACCCCAGCACCGGGGCCCGCGGGCCGTGCATCGGGGCCCGCGGGCCGTGCATCGGAGCCCGCGGGCCGTGCATCGGGGCCCGCGGGCCGTGCATCGGGGCCCGCGGCCTACAGTGGCCAGGTCTACGGAGGATGCGGATCGGCTCGCCCGGCGGAAGGCGGAGCCTCGGCGGGCGCGGCGCCCTCGGCGGGCGCGGCGCCCTCGGCGGGCGCAGCGCCCTCGGCGAACGCGGCGCCCTCGGCGGGCGTAGCGCCCTCGGCGGGCGCGGCGCCCTCGGCGGGCGTAGCGCCCTCGGCGGGCGCGGCGCCCTCGGCGGACGTAGCGCCCTCGGCGGCCCGCGGGGACCCTGCGGCGGCGGCACCCGACTCCTGACGCTTTTGCCGATCCTGTTCGTCTCGCTTGGCCTCGGCGGCCTCCACGAAAAACAGGAAGTAGTGCAGCGCCGAAAACAGGGAAAACACCAGGCTGATGTACAGCACGTAGATCCCCACCACGTGGAAGTCGATGACGATATTGGTTCCCAGGAGGGGATAGGGGAAGTGGATGATGAGAAAGGAGATCCCCACGAGCTGGAAGATGGTCTTGTTCTTACCGAACCGGGAAGCCGCGATGACCAGGCCCTCGGATACGGCGATGCCGCGCAGCCCCGTGATGGCGATCTCGCGCCCGATGAGCAACACGGCCAGCCAGTCCGCCACCCGGCCCACCCGGACCATGTAGACGAGCACGGCCATCACCAACAGCTTGTCGGCCAGGGGGTCGAGGAACTTCCCCACCACCGTGACGAGATCGCGGGACCGTGCCAGGTAACCATCCACGGCGTCGGACAGAGAGGCCGCCAGAAAGAGCAAGCAGGCGTAGAGGCTGCGGTAGGGATCGGTGTCGTCGATGAGCGCCATCACGCCGGGGATGGCCACGATCCGCGCCAGGGTGACCACGTTCGGCAGGTTGGTAAACTCCTGGAGAATCGTCTGCCGTCGACGGGGTCGGTGCGTCTTGGAGGGGGTTCCGCGCGTCATGAGCACTCCCCGGGGGTGGGGGGTGGCACCGGGGAGGCGGGCGGAGCCGTGGGGTCGGTCGCGTCCGACGGGCTCCCCACCGGGCGCACCAGGACCACGCCCTCTCCCTCACAGCGAATGAACCGGGTCTGCGGCGTTTCCGGTTGCGCCTCGGTGGGGCGAGGCTGGGTCTGGGGGATGACTCGCCCCACCCACCCCACCAGGCTGCTTTCGGCCACCAGGGTGGCCTGCTCCGGCACGAGACGGATCTTGCGCAGCGGCTCGTCACACACCAGGGCGAGGCGTCCTTCCCCGCGGATGTGCACGAGCTCGATCACGCCGGTGTTGCCCCGGATCTTGCCGTTTTCCCAGTGAAGCGTGGATTCGAACGCGAACAGGTACTCGTTGCGCAGGTAGATGAAATCGTCGAACAGATCGAGCACCACCAGTCGTTGGTCGCCCGCGTCGCACAGCAGCACGCCTTCCCCGATGGCCTTGAAAAAGCGCCCCCGAGCGTCGATCAGCGGCTCCTGGGTGTTGGCGCCCTTGTTCCGCCGAAAGGCCGGCTCCAGGCGAAAATCGCCCACCTGGGCCACCAGGCTCTCGACCCGCAGGTAGGCGTCCTCCTCTACGGGGTAAAGCAGCATGTGCTCGGCCACGCGAGCCATGCGCTCGTGTCGCTGGGCCAGGTCCACCAGGTCGGTGGTGGCAAAGGAGAAGATCGGGGTCGCCCCCACCGGCTCGTCGACCCCTCCTTTGGCCGCGGCCGCGGCCGGCTCCGGCGCAGTCTCCGGAGCCTGGGTGGTTGACTGCGGCTGCGGCTGCGGCTGCGGCTCCGGCTCCGGCTCCGACTCCGACTCCGACTCCGACTCCGACTCCGACTCCGACTCCGACTCCGGCGCTGGCATGGCCTCGAGCGTCGCCTCCAGGGGCGCCACCCCCGCCGCACCGGGGGGGCTGGCCGGTCCTCCCCCTGCGGGCCAGGGATCTTCCGGGCTCACCGCCTGATCCAAAGCGTCCAGCACGTCCTGCTCCCCGAGGGGCGGCTCGAGCGCCTCCGAGGCGCTGCCCTGACGTACCAACCCTTCGGCGCAGGGCTCCCTGGGTTCCGGTTCCGGTTCCGGTTCCGCCTCCGGTTCCGGTTCCGGTTCCGGTTCCGCCTCCGCCTCCGGTTCCGCCTCCGCCTCCGGTTCCGGTTCCGGTTCCGCCTCCGCCTCCGGTTCCGCCTCCGCCTCCGGTTCCGGTT
>CAYFWA010000100.1:9552-13093 GCA_964346625.1 uncultured Myxococcales bacterium | reverse complement strand
GCCGACCCCGCCGACCCCGCCGCCGCTGCCGAACGACGACTCCCCCTCCCACGTGATCGTGGTGGAGGACGACGAGGACACCCGGGACTACCTGGCGCTGGTGCTTCGGGAGCAGGGCTGTCGGGTCACGGCGGTGGCCACCGCCGAGGAGGCGCTGGTGGCCCTGGAGCGGCAACCCACCCGTGGGCTGCTCGTGGACCACTGCCTGCCCGGCCTGTCGGGCGCCGAGCTCTGCCGCCAGCTCAAGGCTCGGCTGGAGGTTGACGGGGGCTGCACGGTCTTCCTGATCACGGCCGACGCGGGCCGCAGCACCCGCCAGCTCTGCGAGGAGGCGGGCTGCGACGGCTTCCTGCTCAAGCCCGTGACCCTGGAGGCCCTGGGGGGATTCGTGGGCCGAGTGGGAACGCAGCCCGAGCCGCGCCGATCGCCTCCGTACGCGTCGCGCTGGCCGCCTCCAGATTGAGTGCACCGGGTTGAGCGCGCCGGTGTGAGTAACTATGTTGATCGCACCCACGAAACCATGAGCCGATCATGGGAAACCGAAGGTGAGCCATGAGCCGACCCGATCCCCACCCCGCGGAGGTGATGGACCTCCTGAAAAACAAGACGGCGCAGACCCGGATCGCCGTGGTGGGCGCCAGCAACGACCCCGAAAAGTACGGCAACATCATCGTGAAGAACCTGCAGGGCAAGGGCTACACGGTGCTGCCCGTCAACCCGAAGGAGACCCACATCGCCGGGCTGTCGACCTACGCCGACCTGGCGGCGCTGCCCGAGACCCCGGACATCGTGAACTTCGTCACCCCGCCCAAGGTCACGCGCAAGGTGCTCGAGCAGGTGGCCGCCCTGGGCTTCCCCCACGTCTGGCTGCAGGACGGGAGCTTCGACGACCAGGTGCTGGACTACGTGGCCCGGGCGCCCTTCAAGACGGTCCACGACGCGTGCATCATGGTGGTCAGCAACTTCTGACCCGCTCCCTAAAACGCCGGGTCAGGGGACTGACTGATACAAGAAGAACGTGGACTCGGCGGCGGCGCCGACCGACAGGTCCGTCACCGGATCGGGGATGTGGATGGACCCCGCCCCTTGTTCGAGGGGGAGCTTGTAGACGCGATCGCCGGCGCTCACGTACAGCCGCGGCACCGTGGGGTCCGAAACGGTGACCTCCAGGCGGACCCCGCCACACAGGTCCGTGCGGGTGGCGGTGATCGCCGGGGCGGGCTCGCGCTCGGCGTTCCACACGGGCACCAGGCCGTCGCCCAGGATCACCGCGGCCTTCTGGGTCCAGCGGTAGCTGTCGGGGTTCACCACCTGCATCTCGCCGCCGATGGGGAAGTCGAAGGTGTCGGTCTCGGGCAGCCGCTGGTGGGCGGCCAAAAAAGCGTCGGCGAGCCGCAGGGTCTCGCGCTGGCCCATCTCGACGACCATCTCGTCGATGAGCTGGCTGCCTCCGGCCAGACCGAGGCCGATGATGGTGTTGCCCAGGTAGGCCACCGCCCCGCCGTCGGGCGCGTTGACGAGCCGCTCTCCGGCGGCGTCCTCGTCGTAGGGTTGCCCGGGCCGCTGCACGGGCGCCTCGAACTGCCCGGCCTGGCAGCCCCCCGACAGGAAGATGGGCAAGGTGGAGTTGTCCAGGGTGTAGGCCAGGTGGCCGTAGAAGGCGTAGTCCTCGTCCCAGAAGGCCTCGGTGGTGAGCAGGTCCGGGGAGGCGTGGCCCGCGTGGATCACCATGCTCACCCCGGCTTGAAGGGCGTTGATCTGGTTGTGCACCGTGACGTCCCGCGCCTGGGGATCCACCGGGTCGGCGGCGTTGTAGAGCTTCTGGGGCACGAACGCCGGCGGCAGCAGGTCCACGGTCCTCCCCGCAGCCTCGAGGTAGCGCGCCGAGCTCACGGGGGTGCCCATGATCTCCATGGCGAGGTTGGCCACCAGCAGCGCCCGGCTGACGTGGGAGGGCTCGAAGCGGGCACAGTAGCGGATCACCTTGTCGATGTAGCGGCGCGTCTCCACGGCGGTGCTCACGGGGATCCGCGACACCGAGACCTCGGGGCGGTAGTCTGGCGTGTCCTCGGCGATCTCACCGTATTCGCCGTCGCCGTCCGTGTCCCACTCCGACAGGTCCGAAAAGTAGTAGTCCGAATAGAACTCCTCGTCGTATACGTCCCCCAGGACGCTCTCGTAGTGGTCGTGGGTGAGCCGTGAGGGCACGCGCTCCAGATCCCCGCCGAGCACCACGTAGCGCAGCGCGGTGGCGTCGGCGCGGACCTGGATGATGTAGTCCTTGATCGCCCGGGCGGTGTCCTGCCGCGGATCCGTGTCGTCACAGGCGGACTGGGTGGCGGCGCAGACGCCGGCGAGGGTCACGAGCTGCGTCTGCACCCCGGTCTGACGATGGAAATTGGCCAGGCGCTGGAAGTCCCCGGCGAGGTCCTGGGGCACGATGAGCAGCGCCTCGGGGGGGCCGGGGCTCAGGGGCTCGGCAAAGGTCACCTCGGGGGTGCAGTCCTCGCCTCCGTCGACGCCGGGATCCGCGCCCCCATCATCGGAGCAGGCGGCAAAACCCGCGACGACGAGCGGCAGCAGGAGCGAGAGTAGGCCCGCGGGGGGCCCCAGCAGGCGCCGCCGCGGATCGTTGGGCCGGGCGCTCCGTGGATGACGCGCATGCTTCTCGGCGAGGGGAGAGGGGGGAAGCGGAGATTGGCGCGGAGTCGACATGATTTCCGTAGTCCGTAGTCCGTAGTCTGTAGTCCGTAGTCCGTAGTCCGTAGTCCGTAGTCCGTAACGGATTGCACTAGTGTACCTGGATCCCTCGGGCGCGTCTCGGGGTTTCCCGCGTAGGGACCTCCGAGTCAGCGCGGCCGTTGCGGTTGGCGCAGGGCCTGCTCGAGCAGCGCGATGGACCGCTGTGCGTTCTGGGCGCGGGCATAGTCCAGGGCCGTCTTGCCCCGGCGGTCCCGGTGGCGGGGGTCGGCTCCGCCCTCGAGCAGCAGCCGGACCACCGGCGCCGAGTCCCGCCACACCGCCTTGATCAGCGGCGTCCAGCCCTTGTCGGTGCGGGCGTTGGGGTTGGCGCCGCGCTGGAGCAGAGCCACGGGTGCGTCAGTCCCGCACCAGGACCTCGAGCTGCGGGAAGGGGCGGTCGCCCAGGCCCGCGCTGCGGGCGGCCGCCCGCAGGTGATCGTAGATCTCCTGGGTGATGGACACGTCCGCGTCGATGAGCTCGTTGCACATCAACGTCAGGGCGGCCTCGTGCTCCTCGCACTCGTTGAGGTCGTCGGCCTCGGTCCAGGTCACGTCGGACAGGCGCCCGATGAGCAGGCGCAGCGCGGCGTCCACGGCTTGTCGGCTCATGGGCAGAGAGTCTAGGGAGCTTGCGGGGAAGACTCAACCCGATTCCCCTTTTTGGATGGCGTCAAAGCGGGTATCCTGAGGACGAGATGCGTATGGCGACAGCGAGATCGGAAACGGCCCGGGCCCCGGGACGAGCTGGGAGGACGTGATGGCGGCAAGGCTTCATGACAACGCGGTGCGCTGGCGCCCC
>CAYFWA010000100.1:0-9452 GCA_964346625.1 uncultured Myxococcales bacterium | reverse complement strand
CTGGGAGGACGTGATGGCGGCAAGGCTTCATGACAACGCGGTGCGCTGGCGCCCCGAAGACGACAAGGGACACGTGGAGAGCTTCTTTTTGAAGGCCAACGATCCCGGGACCGATCGGGCCTTCTGGCTCAAGTTCACGCTCTACGCGCCGCTGGGCAGCACGGGCGGGGAGGGGGCCGAGGCCGAGGTCTGGGCCATCCTGTTCGACGGGCAGGCGGGCAACCGGGCGGTGAAACAGTCCTTCCCCTTGAGCGAGCTGGAGGTGGGGGACGGCGGCGTGGGGCTGTCGGTGGGGGGGTGTCGCTTCGCCCCCGGACATACCGAGGGGACGCTGCACGACACCGAGGGGCGGACCTTTTCCTGGGCGCTGGGTTTCGACGGCGACCGGGAGCCGCTCCATCCGCTGCCCTACGAGTGGATGTACACCGCGCCCTTCCCCAAGTCCAAGCTGCTCACCCCCACCTCGAACACGCGCTACCAGGGGCACGTGGAGGCCGGGGAGCGGCGGTTCGACGTGACGGGCTGGCCCGGCATGCAGGGTCACAACTGGGGGCGGCTGCACGCCGAGCGCTACGCCTGGGGCCACTGCAACCTGTTCGTGGACGAGCAGGATCAGCCGGTGGAGGCCGTGTTCGAGGGGTTTTCGGGCAAGATCAAGCTCGGCCCGATGCAGACCCCCTTCCTCACGTCGGTGGTGCTCGCGGTCCGCGGGAAAACCTACGAGTTCATCCACCCGGCGGGCTGGTTTCGCAACAGCACCACCGTGGAGTACACCGGCTGGGACTTCGTCTGCCGGCGCGGCCCGCATCGCCTGCTGGGCAGCCTGTGGACCTCCGCCGATCAGATGGTGGGGCTCACCTACCGCAACCCCGCCGGGGACCACACCCACTGCCTCAACAGCAAGATCGCCCACGCGGAGCTGCGCCTCGTCGAGCGCGGCGAGACCCTGCTGCGGCTGCGATCGCCGGGCAAGGCGGCCCTCGAGGTCACCGTCCGCGAGCCAGAGCACGGGGTGAGGATGGTATTGTAACCCACTCCCCCCGCCCCCTTCTCGCGCGCGCCGCTGCCGCAGGCAGCGGCGCGCGCGAGAAGGGGAAGCATCGGGCCTGAAGGGCAGGGAGGAGCTCGAGCCGGCGGCTACCTGAGCAACCCGAGAAGCTCCTTGGTCATTTCACGCACCCGCAGCTCCCTACCCGGATCGTGCGAAAGCGAGCGCCCTGCCGAACGGGCCGAGCTGCCACGGCTCTGGCATGTTGCCCACAGCCGCGTCGCGTCAACGCTGGCTGGGTGGGAGGGTGTGATCGCTGGGCCTTGGTACGTCCCCGTTACGCTGCAGCGGAAGGCTACCGCCGTAGACAGAAATGATGGATCGGCGTCCTGAACGATCAGATCGTTTTTGAGCGACTCCTATGGAGCAACAGGTGGATTGATCACTGGCGGCCCAGGCACCAGGTTGCCCGTGGCGTCCAGCACGCCAAACGACTCCAAATTAGCCACGTAGAAGTCGTTCATATAGTTGCTCCAGTTATCGTACAGTCTGTGGATCAGCAGAACATATGGGGAAGAGATCCCCTCATTCCTCAGGTCACTTTGCTGTTGGGTGAGCCGACGGGTCAACCCGGTGGAGATCTCGTAGATCTCCAGGTCCGATGGATGCAGCGCCGGGGTGGCGCTGTAGGCGGAGCTGTTGTACAGCACGAGCCCATCCCGGATCGAAGCCGATGATACGGCATGATCTCCTTCCAGGAGGGTACGCAGCTCTTGTGTGTCCAGGTTGTAGAGCTGGAGGTAGTTCAGCGGATCGTACAGTCCCCCGTCCGTGCCCTGGATCGTGATCCAGCCCTGCCAGGAGTACACCCACCACTGGTAGCGATCGTAGGTGAAGTCCAGGTGATGGGTCTGCCCGCTCTGCAGGTCGTACACGTACACGTCCCGGCCCACCGACTGGGGGTCCTGTCCGTAGCCCGGCCAGACCACGTAGCGGTCGTCCAGATCGAAGGAGTCCACGGCCGAGGGCCACAGCTCGATGTCCTCGAAGGTTTGCATATCGAGCAGCCGTAAGGTGGGCGAGACCGTGGGCGGGCCCTCGAGCTTGTCCACCCACCGGTAGGCCACGTAGCGACCGTTGGTGCGAGGCTCCAGCTCGCAACCGGGGCTCTGGGTCAGCCGATCCTGGATGCCGGTGGACAGATCGAGATGATAGAGGTCCGAGCACGAAGGGCCTTCATCGTCTCTGTGCTCGGACCATACGACGTGATCCCGCTGAAGGTGGACCCTGCCGGGTTGGCTACCTATGGCGATTTGTCGCTCCACACAGGTGACCAGGTCAAGCAAGACGAGCTCGCTCTCTACGTTCTGCGGATAGTGCTGAACTGTGGACCAAAGGATACGACGTCCGTCAATCTCGATGTTGCTTGTCCAGTCGTCTTGCCCGTCGATGGGCAGCTTGAAAAAGGGCTCGTCACAGAAGTCGTGCTGGACCACCCGGGCGTTTGGAGTGGCGTCCAGCCCGGCATCGAGCCCCGCGTCGCGCCCCGCGTCGGCGACGCCCGCATCTGGTCCTGCGTCGAGCTGGGGCTCGGCGTCCGGGTCGCCCGGCGCTGTCTCCTCGCACGCCGTACAGGCGATCAGGGCGACCGCGGTGCTCATCACCATGACCAGCGCGGTAACCCCGCAGCGGCAGGTCGGGCAACCCTCCACCCGGCCGATCCGACCATAGCGCTGCGGAGAGCTGTTCCTGGGGCTCACGGCGTCACCCGTTCTGCCCGCTGCACGCGCAGCAGGTGTCCCGAGAAGGTGAAGGCGAAGGGCCCGCCGAGGCGGCGGCGGAAGACCTCGGCCGCCCCCGCGGTGAGCGCTGCGAGGCGGGTCGGAGCAGCGGGATTGGTCACATCGAAGATCTCCAACCGGTCACGCTTCTTGGATAGCACCCAGAGCTGGCCGCCCACCAACCGCACGCGGCTCACCTTGCCGGTGGCCTGCACCTGGCCAGCCGGGCTGAGCCCGCCCGCCCGCCGGTATAGATGGATGGTCCCGCCGCGCCGAGCCGCGGCCACAAGGTCGCGGATCGCGGCCACGCTACGCACCAGACCCCCGGGGATCACGCTGCCCTGGTAGGTGAGCGCACCACGCTCCGACAGCCGGTAGACGCCCACGCCAAGGATGCCGTGCGCGACGTAGACGCGCCGGCCACGGGCCGCCACGTCCCAGCCGAGTCCCGCGGTGAAGGCGCGAGAGCGCACCGCGGGGTGAGCAGGATCGGACAGGTCGAGCACCACCAGACCCCGCATCCCCAGCCGGGATAGGCACAAAAAGCCTCCGCAGGCGCTCAGGCCGCGCCCGCCGGCCACCCCGCGCCCGGTGAGCGTACCGAGCCACTGCCGCGTGGCGCCGTCCAACAGGCCCACCCCGGCCGGCGTGGCCACCACCACGGCGTCTTCCCACAGGGTCATGTCGCGCACGGGCAAGGGAAGCACCCGATCCTCCTCGGGCTGGAGCGCGGCCACGCCGGCGTCCAACGTGTAGGGTAGGCTTTGACCATTGTACCCCGGGCCGGGTCGTAGCGTCAGGCGGCACGAGTCCCCGGGCGCGCACAGCAGCGCCGCCTGCTGCTCGCCCGGCGCTACGGGCCAGCTCGTCGACCGGGGCTCGCCCGCTTCGGACTGGGTCTCCACGGCCAGCACGCCGTCCGGGCTGGTGACAGAAGCGAGCAGCAACGCGCCGGGCCAGGTCGCGTCGGCCGGGGCCGCGACGTGGTGGACCGCGGGGCGCCCCGGCAGATAGGTGTCTTGCAGCGGAAAGTCCGGGGCGTGCACGCCGAGGGGGGCGCGGACCTGGGCCCAGGAGCCGTCACGCTCGCGGGCCCACAGGGCCACGCTGCCATCGGCGGGTCGATCGGCTAGATCACCGACCCAGAGCCGCCCGGTGCGCCGCTGGAAGTAAACGAAGGGCTCGATGGCCCCGGCCGGCCCGCCGGAAAGCGACAGGGGCTCCCAGGCGCGCTGGCGCAGGTCGAGGACGTAGCCGTCCGCGAGCACGCTCCCGTCGCGCAGTCCGCCCACCACGTAGAGCTTCTGGGACACTGGATCCAGGTGGACGCCGGCCCGGCTGCGGGCCAGACCCGCGGGCGCCTGCACCGCGTACGGGACGCGGGTGAGGCTGTCGGGGTCCAGCACGATCACGTCGCCCAAGGCCACCTGCGCCGTTGCCAAGCCCCCACTGCGGCCGCCGAAGACCAGCAGTCGATCGCGCAGCGGATCGTGCAGCAGCGAAAAATCGCGACGATCGCCCAGGGTGTGCAGCGCGCGCGGGCCCTGCCACTGTCCGGTGGCCAACTCCAGCCGCCAGGCTACCGGCGCCACCTGACCGGTAGGCGAACGGCCCACCAGCAGCACCTGGCCTCGATCAGCGAGGACCAGAAGCTGGGCCTCGTCCACGATCGGGGCGGGCTGGCCAGCGCGGGCCTCCAGGTCCTGCAGCGTCACGGTCGAGTCGGCGCCCGGGGCGCCGAGCAGCAGACGCGCCCCACCCGGTGCGACGTCGTCGTCACCCGAGCCACCGGCAGACGGCCCGCCCGCGCCGGTTCCCGGCGCCTCCCGGACGTAAAGGGCCATGGCGAGCTGCGCCTCATCGGATGCGGTCCCCGCGCCGGGGTCGACCAGGTCGGGCGCGATGCGTCCGACTGCACTGCTGCGCAACCCGGTATCGAGTGGCACGGGGGAGCTCAGCTCCCAGGCTTGCGCTACCTGCAGGCCCGGCTGACCCAGGGCGTAGAGCACCGGGGCGTCGAGGTCGGAGGCGTAGCCGAGCAGCAACGCGGCAGCCGGTCCGTCCGGCAGGAGGGGGTCGAAGGGATCGCGCCCCACCGGGATCACGATGGGATGATCCACCCACCACCACGGGTCGAAGGCCCGCGGATCCCGGCAGCCGGGATCATAGTGGACCAGGATCTCTTCGGGTGTCGAGTAGCTCACGAAGGAGCTGTAGAACTCGGGTGGGTATCCGAAGCCGTGATCCGGCCAGGCGGCCCGGATTCGAGTGGTCAGGTCGTTGGAGAGCCGGTGGGCGTAGTCCACCGAGTTGGTGTAAAGCGGGAACTGCCTGGCCTCGGGCCAGTACCAGGTGAGATCTACGCTGTTTTCCGCCGGGTCGGGGGAAAACGGCATCTGCCGGCCGTAGGCGAGCAGGTTGTCATGAGCAGACTCGTGCTCGAGGTCGCAGTCGTGCCCCCCGCCGGGGCAGAACACCGGGTATAGGGGCTGAGGGGCGCCGCCGGGCGCGACGACCTGGAATCCCAATTCCTGGGTGCGCACCGGATTCCAGGCTTTTTCGTTTGCGCCGTTGCGCTCGGTGTTCTGGGAGGGGCAGTGCTCCCGAGCGCAAGTATCCTCCCATCCATCCTCGTCGTTGGGGTCGGTCGACTCGGGACAGGCGCAGGCGCCCACCTCCACGGCGGTGTGGTGCTCGGGAACAGGCACGGGGTTGCCCCCGGAGTCCAGCGTCATGTCACCTCCGTAGAGGTTGAGCTGTACGCGGTACTGCTCGCCGTAGATTTGACAGATGCTTGCGTTGCCGGCCTGAGTGGTGCCTCCGCCGTAGGATGGCACCAGGTCCACCGCGATGCCCGACTCGCACCGGTCGCCGACCCCCTCCACGCCGAAGGTATCCTCCTGCAGAGGGTTCGCGTGTCGAGCGTCGCACAAGGCTGCTTGGGCGAGATCACAATCGTCCATGGGCTGGTTCGGGTCCGCGCAGGTCTGCCGGACGTCGTCGCACGCGGCGTCCGATCCCGGCTGAGGTGCGCAGTTGTCCAGGTCTTCCCGGCACTGGTCGGAGCAGACGTATAGATCGAAATAGTTGAGGTCCAATCCGTGCATCGTGCCGGTGAAAATGCACTGGTCAACGCAACGATCGGTGAAAGACTCCGCCGGGTCGGGTTGACACGCAGGGGCCCCCGTGAACCCCTCACAAATCCCATCGCGGTCGAGGTCACCGCCCAGGCATAGGTTGCGACTGTGGCAGTCCCAGTCGTTGGCTACGCCGTCGCCGTCGATGTCGGGGTCGCAAGCGTCTCCGAGCCAGTCGTTGTCGAAGTCATACTGGTACGAAGTGAGCGACACGCCAGCGGGTAGGCCCTTGGGATCGGAGGCGTGGAGTGAGGGGTCGAATGCACCGTTATAGGTCTGTGGATTGGGCGTGGCCTCGCAGTTGTCACATCCGCCGCAGAAGAGCTGACGCCGCTGGCGCTCGTGCTCTGCGTCGTCGTGCGCGTCAAAATCGCCCAGACACAACGCCCATAACTGTGTGGAGCCGTCGCCGACACCGTCGAGATCGTGGTCACAGTTCACCCCGGTGACGATATTCGGGCAGTGATCATAGTGGAGCGAGTTATCGTCGCCGATCCAGGCGTCGCAGAATCCATCCCGATCGCTGTCAGCGTAGCCGCTGGCTTCGCAGTCCAGCCCATGATTGCAAACCACGTGCAAGTCGTAATCCAAGGCAGTGGCATCGGTACCGAGCACGAGCTGGGCCACCTTGGGAAAGTCTACGGCCAGGCTCATCGCTTCAGCGAGGCTACCCGTTTCGTAACCGTCATAGTTGGACGTCTTGCCAGAGCAACCCGTCTCGGCGGGCGTGAAGAGCGTCACCGCAGGGATGAGTAGATCGATGGCCTGCTGGGTTTCGGAGACTCGGACCCCACCAGACTGGGCGATGATTTCACGGAACGTGGCATCCCGCCAGTCCGGATCCGGCAGATCATCGGAGGGGATATCCTGAAGCGGGCGACGATCGAGAGCGCCGTCCACGTCGGTCCTGAGCTCTTCCTGCAGCCCGCAAGACGCGTGATAGGTTCGTCCGAAGCGTTCCACCGTCCACAACCCCTCCCTGCGAAGAGCCGCCCTGATTCGCCCCTCGATGTTGATGATGCCTTGAATCGGCGGTAGGTCGCTATAGCCAACACCGATGGCCCAAATGCCAGGGAACGCATCTGGAGGTACGGTGACCGAGGGAAAGTGGAAACGTGAGCGTTCGCAAACGTGGCAGAGGCTGTTCGGGTGATTCGCGGCGTTGGCCAGGTCGTTGGGATGGTCGGCGACAGCATCGCTACAGCGCTGCAGATAGGTCGCCACACAACCGGTGGGCGGATATTGCTCGGGAGGGAGGACCTGCTCCTGGATTGCGGCGTCCAGCCAATCGAGCCTCTCAGGTGCCGAGGGGTCCTGGTACCAGGTAGTGTCCCAGTACTGGCCGTCGTGTTGGATGTAATCGTCGCAGGCCGGATCTCCTGGTGCATTCATCGCACAGGGATCGAGCACGTTCAGCAGGCGCCAGGCCGTCCGGTCGTGGACTTGGAGAGCATACTCGCAGGTGTATCCCTCGACCGGGTCCACCGCGTCAGGTGGGTCTTGAGGCATCATGAAGTAGAAGTGGAAGTGCATGGTTCCTGATATATCCAGCAGGTCGAGGTCGCCCGGGCTATAGATGAAGCGATAGTCGATTTGTACGTCGGCGTGAATCAAATCGTCGTTGGATGAGTCGGGATCAACCGGTGCACCGCCGAAGCCTTCCGACACGGAAAACGATGCTCCCCCAAACGCGAGTGTGAGCTCGATGTCGGGGTTGTCGATCCCCATCGACTCGTCTAATGCTTCCTGGATTTCGTCACGGAGGACATCCGCCAGGCCATCGAAGGGCATCCTCAATGCACACGCCTCCTCTGGTAGCTCGTCTGCACGCGCGGTCCGCGCACCAGACAGCACCAGGATGATTAATGAGCTAATTATGGTGGCTGAGTGTAGGCGTGTGTAGGGGGGGGGTGGGCAAGTGTGAGCTAATCGAGTCTCGGCTAGGCTGGTCCGAACTCTACTTCGATGAGTTTGCCATAATCAGGCCTCCTTCCCAGTCATGATGACGATTTCTGCGTTCCCAGTCCGGTTGCGCTCTGCTGCGCATCCAGTTGGGCCTAGCTCAATCCTTCTATACTTTGCCCTTTGCGCGATACGATAGCACGCTCATATACGTAGGGTCAATCGTTCAATGCGCCGTGGGTGGGGCCTTGCTGCGCCGCACTGTGGACAACGGCCAGAGCCGCGCCAGCGGTGGAGCTTTCGAGCGCCTGGGAGAGCGGTCGTTTCGCGGAACGGGCCGAGCTGCCACGGCTCTGGCATGTTGCCCACAGCCGCGTCGCGTCAACGCTGGCTGGGTGGGAGGGTGTGATCGCTGGGCCTTGGTACGTCCCCGTTACGCTGCAGCGGAAGGCTACCGCCGTAGACAGAAATGATGGATCGGCGTCCTGAACGATCAGATCGTTTTTGAGCGACTCCTATGGAGCAACAGGTGGATTGATCACTGGCGGCCCAGGCACCAGGTTGCCCGTGGCGTCCAGCACGCCAAACGCCAACTACTTGAGCAACCCGAGCAGCTCCTCGGTCTTTTCCCGCATCAAGGCCTCGTCCCCGCGGCTTTCCACGTTGAGCCGCACCAGCGGCTCCGTGTTGGATTTGCGCAGGTTGAACCGCCAGTCGCCGAAGCTCATGGAGATCCCGTCGGTGAGATCCACGTCCTCGGCCCGGGGCTCGTACCTGGCCTTCACCGCCGCGATGACCGCGTCCTGGTCCTCGATGGTGCGGTTGATCTCGCCGCTGCAGGGGTAGCGGGCCATGCGCTCGTTCACCAGGGTGGAAAACGGCTTGCCGGCGGCGCTGATCTGCTCGAGCACCAGCAGCCAGGGGATCATGCCGCTGTCGCAGTAGTAGAAGTCCCGGAAGTAGTGGTGCGCGCTCATCTCTCCGCCGTAGACGGCGTCCTCGGCGCGCATCCGGGCCTTGATGAAGGCGTGGCCGCACTTGGACTGGATGGGTGTGCCCCCCGCGGACTCCACCATCTCGATGGTGTTCCAGGTCAGCCGGGTGTCGTAGATGATCTTCGCGCCGGGGTTCTTCTCGAGCAGCGCCTCGGCGAGCAGCCCCACTAGGTAGTAGCCCTCTACGAAGCGCCCGTCGGCGTCGTAGAAGAAGCAGCGGTCGAAGTCGCCGTCCCAGGCCAGGCCCACGTCGGCGCCGTGCTCGGTCACCGCGCGGGCGGTGCGGGCGCGGTTCTCCTCGAGCATGGGGTTGGGGATGCCGTTGGGGAAGCTGCCGTCCGGCTCGTGCAGAAGCGGGACGAACCGGCAGGGCAACCGCGGGGCGAGACGATCCACCCAGGGCCCGGCACAGCCGTTGCCGCAATCGCTGACCACCTTCAGGTCCGACAGCCGATCCACGTCCACGTAGCCCAGCAGGTGCTCCACGTAGGCGTCGCCGATGTCGGTGGGTGCCACGGTGCCCCCCCCCGCCGGGGAGCCCAGGTCGTCGTCCAGGATCATCCGCTCCAGCTCCGGGAGCCCGGAGTCGCCAGACAGGGGCACGGAGTGGCGCCCCACGAACTTCATGCCGTTGTAGTCCATGGGGTTG
>CAYFWA010000099.1:0-13301 GCA_964346625.1 uncultured Myxococcales bacterium | reverse complement strand
CCCTTTCGGGGGAGCTGCCAACCCAGGCGGCCGATGCTGCGCGGTGACCCCGGCGATCCCGGCGACCGGGGGGGCCCCGCGGGGCCCGCCGGGCGGTCGATGGCCTCCATGGACTCCAGGGCCGCCGCGCCTTCCACGGCCGCCGCGCCTTCCACGGCCGCCGCGCCTCCCGCGGTCGCCGCGCCCGCCGCGCCCGCCGCGCCCGCCCCATTGTTCGGACCTCCCACGGCCGCCGCGGGCGCCGCGCCCGCCTCCCCCGCTGCCTCCCAGGCGCCCTCCCCGCCCTCGGTGGGCACGTAGCGGTGCTCGAGAAAGGAGAGGAGGGACGCGTCGCCGCGGCCGACGATCATACCTTCGGCCTCCACGACGCGTTCCTGCGGGCCCTCGCCCACCCGGTAGCGGAACCGTTGGGGCGCCAGGGGCTCCCCGGGGCCGTCGCCGTCATCGCCCCCGGCGAACCGACCGCGGCTCAGGGTCACGTCGGCCAGCCGGTGCTCGAGGACCTCGGCGGCCGGGATCTCCACCTGCGAGCGGGTGAGCACCGAGACCCCGTCGAGCGAGTGCTGCTCGCGATAGCATTCGAGCTTCATTGGTCTCCTCCTGGATCGCGCAGCCGCCGCATGAGACGGCTCGCCTCGTTGTGATCGCCGCCCGCCCGCAGCTCCGCCCGGGCCTGACACTGGCGCGCGAGCCGCGCGGTCGCCGGGCGGTGCGGATCGGCCCCCTGCTCGCGGCAAAGCGGCACCAGGGCCGCGGCAGAGGTCTCCACGAGGCCGAAGTGCGCGGCCAGGCCATCGAAAAGGTGCTCGGTGACCTCCCAGGGCACGTCGCCGGCGCGGCTGCGCACGATGTCGCCCAGGTCGATCAGGCCCTCCCAGGCGGCCGGCAGGCGCTCCGCGGGGGCCTGCTGGGCCCGCTGCAATAGATCGTTGGCCACCTGGTAGTGCGCCTCCAGCGGGAGGTCGGCGATACGCAGCCGGTAGGCCACGAGCTGCCGGCGGCCGCCGGCGCGGGCGAGGCGGCCCGAGGCGCGCCGCCGGGGGGCCGCGCCGTCGAACGCCCCGCCGGCAGCCTCGCCGCAGGCCCCGCCGGCAGCCTCGTCGGAGGCCCCGCTGGCCGTCTCGTCGGACGCCTCATCGAACGCCTCGTCGAACGTTTCGTCGAACGCCTCGTCGAACGTCTCGTCGAACGCTTCGTCGAAGGCGGCGCGGTGGATCGTACCCAGGATCTCGGCCGAGGGCGTGTCTTCGCCGTCGGCCTCGAAGGGCAGGCTGATGGAAAGCGTCCGGCCCACGATGGCGCCGACCTCGGCCCGCGAGGCGCCATAGGCCGTGAAGGGATCCACGGTCGCGTCGTCGGCGCCCGCCGCGTGGTCGGCGCCCGCCGCGTGGTCGGCGCCCGCTGCGTCGTCGGCGCCCGCCGCGTCGTCGGCGCCCGCCGCGCCGTCGGCGACCGCCGCGTCGTCGGCGTCCGCCGCGTCGTCGGCGTCCGCCGCGCCGTCTCCTGCGTTTTGGTTCCGGACATCGGCCTCGCTGACGCCTGCCTCGCTGACGCCTGCGGCGCCGGCTCTAGCCCCGTCTGGGCTCTCGTCGCGAAGCCAGCGGCCGAGCCGGCGCTCGCCGCAGGCCAGGGCGAGCGCCACGAGCAGGTTCCGCCGGATCATGCCCAGCCGCCGGGCGTCCATGGCGTGGCCCCGCTCGGCCAGATGCAGCGACACCTCGTGCACGTACCGCGTCACCCCGTCGCCAAACAGCCCCTCCACCGCGGTGAGCTGCCGCCGCGCCACCGACAGCCGGCGCCGCAGCCGGCGCCGCAGCCGGCGCAGATCGACGGCGCTCGCCGCGGTGGGGGCGAGCGCATCGCCCACCAGCGGCGCGTCGTCCGCCGATCGCGCGGTGATGACCTGGCGGGCGGTCCGCGCGCCCATCTCCGCGACCTCGGGCACCCGCAGCACCACGGCGAAGCGCGACAGCAGCGCCTCGTCCAGGGGGACGGCGCCGAGGTAGTCCGTCGGGTTCATGGCGGCGATGACGTAGCGGAGCCTGGGCAGCGCGCGGCCCATGAGCCGATGCGAGCGGATCACCTCGAGCCACTTGTTTTGCATCTGGGGCTGCGCCCGCGACAGCTCGTCCACCAGGACGAGCTCCTTGTCCCACAGCGACATGGGCGTGGGCACGTAGCGCACCTGCCCGCGGGCGAGGCTGGTGGGGCTGGGGAAGCCCACCACGTCCTCGAACAGCGCCTTGGCCGCGTCGTAGGCGTGAAACTCCAGATCCAGCACCTCGCCGAGCCGGCAGCAGATCGCCGTCTTGGCCGTGCCGTGGCGGCCCACGAGCAAAAGCGGCTCCCCGGTCACCAGCGCGATCAGGATCCCCTCCTCCACCGCGTCGAGGCCGTAGAAGCCGAGGGCCTCGAGCAGCCAGCCCGCGGGGCTGTCGCCCCAGCCGGTGGGCAGGGCCTCGATGGCGCTCGCGATCTCGTCTGTGTCCTTGGACCCATTGCGGTGCCGGCCGCTGATCGCCCGGCGCAGCACCCGTCGGTTGCGAAGCCGGCGGCGCCTCGCTCTTCGTAGCTCGATGGACATGTATGCTCCTTGGATTTCTGTCGCTGCTCGGCCTCGAGGCCCCTGCGCGACCTGCCGGGGCCTCTTGCCTCGCTCGCTGGTCATCGAAGCACGCCGGTGGGAACGCCTTTGTCCCGGCGCCCACCCACCGGACGGTTTTAGAACTCGGCGCGTTGTGCCGCTTGAGCGCCGCGAGCGCTCCGCGCGCTCCACCTGCTCGGAGCGCTCCGAGCGACCCGAGCGGCCAGAGCCCTACGAGCTCGAGGCCCGGCGCTTGAGGACGCACTCGTAGCGAAACACCCGGGGAGATCCCACGGACACCCGGGCGCGCCGACAGGTGACGATCTGCCAACCGTCTTCGCCGAGCTCGTCGAAGTGCTCCTCGAACTCGCCATCCGCGGCGGAGGACACCCGGTGCTCCCAGCGGCCCCTCGGCGGCGGGGCGGCGAGGCGGAGCACCAGGGAGACCGCCAGGAGCACCGCGATGAGCACGAGCAGGGCGAGGCTCCCCATCTCCGCCCCGGACGCGCCGCGGTCTGCCGGCGGGGAGGGAGCGACCGACGGTGAGGGAGCCGGCGCGATCCCTGTCCGGGGGGGCCGATCCGCAGTGGTTGGCGCCGCCGCGCCGGCGGGCGAGGCCGCAGCGCGGGGCGCCCCAGCCCGATCCTTCGCGTCTGGCGAGGGTGGCGAAAGGCGAGGTGGTGCGTCGTCGACGGGATCACGGTGCGTCCGGGCCGACGGCTCCGGGGCGGCGGTGGCCTCCTGTCCATCCGCCGGCGCTGAATCCGGCTGGGGCGAAGACGGAAGCGAAGACGGCGACGACGGCGGCGGCGGTAAAGACGGCGACGACGGCGGCGGCAAAGACGGCGACGATGGCGACGACGACGGCGGTGAGGACGGATTGGGCAAGAGGGTGGGGCTCGCGGCGCCCTGGCCTGAGCGCATCTCGGGTCTGGGACGAGCCGCTCGAATGCCGGGAAACCTCAGGCCGGGGACGTCTTTGGCCAAAAGGGTCTCCCCACGCCCCGACACGACGATGGCCTCGGGCTGAAGCTGGCCGGTGCCCACGAACTCCTGCAGCCGGGCGAGGTTGAACGGGCCGAACTCGCCCGCGGCGAGCCTGACCTTGTAGCGGTTGGTCGTTCGGTGCGATCGGTCCGGTCGGTCCGATCCGTCCAATCGATTCGATCGGTCCGATTCGGCAGCGGCGGCGGCAGCGTCGGCGTCGAGCCGCGGCGATGCCGACCGGCCGTCTGCGGGCGAGCGATGCGCCAGCGAAGACGACTCCGGCGACGGTCTGCCCTTCGCCTCGCGCTGCGCGGCTTGCTTCTCCGCCTCCACCGCCTTGATGAGATCACCGCGTGAGATCAGATACAGCGGAAAGGCGATCACCCACAACCCGAGGCAGGCGAAGAGCCAGCCCACGGGCCCCAGGTCGACGATCCCGGGCAGCAGCCCCTTGCGGGCGCCGATGCTCCAGGCGTCGATGCCGACCCAGATGGATGAGCCCACCACGAAGGTCACGAACAAACCGATCACGGGCTCCATTTCGTCCTCCTCCGTACGGTGTCAGCAGCACCGGGTGTTGATTCACCGGGCACTGTGACCGACGGGTGGGACGAGGAACGTCGTAGCGCTCTGCGAGTTTGACCTATGCGAGAGGGGCGCGGATCCAGAAAGTTGGAGGTCCGGACGATGACGCGTAACAGACAGAATTTCAACCGTTTAGACGGCTGTGTTGATGAATCCGAGGCAACGTGAGCCTGCATACTCAGGTACCCGTGAGGGCCAGCGGACGCCTCAGAACGCGTATGAGGATGTCCGCAAAAGCACTTTACGCCGGATTTGCTTCTATCCCACTGAAATCACGGCCAACTATTTGGAACCGCGCCCTGCGAGAGGTGAGAGACCAAACCGGTCTTTTTGACCGTGCCGTGGTACTATTTGCTCATGTCCTCGCGTTCCCAGCAGGGCCAGAGTCGGGCTGTAACCGTTCAGTCAGGGAGTCTGGCTAAAAGCAGACGCAATCGGTCATCGGTATCGATCCAGGTCCTGTTCCGTCGTCAATTCAGCAGGTTAGGCCATGGGCAATTCCCGGTGATCGAATTCAAGCTCGTTCAGCCGAACTTCCTGTCAGTGGGCCCACAAGACCAAACCCCCTCAATGCAGAAGTTGTGCTACTTGTAGGTGTCTCGTCGCGTCATCGAAGACCCTCTCGAATCCTTTCCTCGGATACATCAAGTCACCCTATGCCGGTACACCGATTCGCTGGGCTACCTTTCCGTTTCCTGCGATACGGAAGCAGGCTGCACATCCGTTCCGCCTTCGACGCTTGAGGACGCCCTCTTAGCGGTAATCGCGGCTTGTGCCAGAACTCGCGAGGGCGTTTTGGGCCGCCCCCAACAATTGGTCATCTCTCCCCGGTTCGACTCCCGGAATACTCTTCAATATGTCGCGATATAAACTGAGAGCGATCCAAATCATCCCCGTTCGCGAGGCAGTTCCGTATAGTTTTTCCATTATGCAGTTCGATAATTGAAGACATATTCCTGCTTTCTTGAGCCAGGTCTTGTACCAAGTTCAAAAACCGACAGCTTACCGCTTCTCCAGACTCACCTGCAACCTCGCCTTGGCACATGCACTCCAAAACAGGAAGACAGTCGAATGAGAAATACAAAAACGGAAACATGCCCTGGGCGACGATGCTGCAAATCTTGTTTCTGTCCCTGAATTGAATGAACTGCGAGCCGCTGAAGTGCTGAGGATCTGATATCTCTACATAGACATCAAAAAAGCCTCCGGACTCCTCATGCATGGGCACCTTAACTATTCGATCGATTTCTAGCATGTTCGCCGAATCCAACGATCGCAGCAATGTTCTGTTGTGCTTCACTGCTCCTAGCCCAGCCGATTCGAGAATTGAATCGAATTGCTCCTCTGTCTCCATCGTTCTCGTTACATAAAACCCCAATCTCTTCTTCAAGGCGTTTTCGCCGACAACTTCGTCAATCCTCTTCCCCTCACAAACATGGCCATAAATGATTGACAGCTTGTGATACTCCATTTCTAGTGCCTCTAGATCAGCGCTGTGCTTCGCTTTCTGTTCAGCTATCTCCGCCTTCTTTTTAAAAAAATCTGCTTCGTCATCTAGATCAGAAATATTCACAACCTGCGAATGCAATAAATCTTCTTTCTCTTTTGCTATATCTCGTTTTATATTTTCTAACCGTCTCTCAACAGTGTCTTTCCTTAAAATAGACCTGCTATCGTACACCTTGAGCTGCTTCAATGAATCACAGTACCTAGAGTAACCATCACCAACTTCATTCGACATGTTCTCTAATAACTCCGGCAATCCTTTGCAGGGACCGATGTTTTTCTCTCTGAACTTATCCGTGAGCCTGCCTGGAAGCATATCTCGTTTGAATACTGGATATCCATTTTTGTATCTCTGCGTGATTAGCCACATAATATTTTCGCCGCAAAAAACAGGCCATTCACAGCGAATCTCCTCATCCTTGAGTGACATCTTATTCTTAATCTTGTCATGGACACCAGAGGATGTCTTGATGTCGCCTATGCGCCTGTTGTCGTCATCATCAAGGTTTGCCCTTAGATCTTCATATACAAGATCCTGGAGTCGTCTCGCCCCGTCTGGTGAGCCTAGGTCCAAATCATCTGATGAGCCCACGTCGAAACCCGCCCCTTCGTCCTCGAAGACGTGCGCGTACAGTCTTTTCTTAAATGCCTCTTTGAATGATTGAGATATTCGCGACCATGCTCGCCGTTCAGCGTTACAATCATCCAATTCTTTCAACATCCACTCATGGAAACTTTCCGGTCCATTCTGAGGACCCATGTTCTCATACCACTGATTATGGACAAACCTATCAAATCCTACCACATTGGAACAATGGTCATCGCATAATTCGCGACACTTCTGCAGAATATTGCACAGGTCGCCAAATTGTCGCTCCATGTATGTTTCTTTCTCCCCCAGGGGCGCCCTACCATCCACCGTTTTTTCATTCTTATCTGTCAATCTAATGACTCTCCAAAGATATGACACCAACAACTTCGCCACTTTATCGCTTTTTTTGTCATCCATTTTGCTTCCTTTGTTCGCGACGAATCCTTATGGCGCCTGCCGCTAATGAGGGTTGATGGCCGAGAGGCAAACCGATCGGCCGTCGGTTCAGTCATCATAGTGAATACTTGCGTGTCACTTTCATCGCCTTGTCCGCGATCCACTGCCGGAACGAGGCGGGCTCGCAGATTTCCACCTCGCCGCCGAAACCGAGGAACCAGTTGAGCAGCTCCTCGTTGAGCACGAGCGTGGCGCTAAAGCGCACCTGGTCGCCTTCGCGGCGGATCGTGGTGCCGGGGGGCCACTCGCGGTCGCGCTCGAGGTAGTCGTAGTAGCGGCCGTCGAAAAGGGCCACGAGGCGCTGCTGCTCGCCCCGCAGCATGCCCTCGATGCTGGGGTAGAAGGCGTGGGGGTCCCAGTCTTGCGGATACGGGTAGTGCTCCCCCTCGAGCACCCTGGCGTGGGTCATGCGGGCCAGCATGAAGGTGGAGGGGTCGTAGTGCTCCTTGGCGTGGTCCACCAGGGCCACCAGGTAGAAGGCGCCCTTGTGAAATACCAGCGAGTAGGGGCGCACCTTCCGCTTGCCGGGCGGGCCCGACCAGGGTCGGTAGCGAAACTCCAGCTTCTGGCCGCTGGCCAGGGCGGTGACCACCTCGAAGAACACCGCGCCGTCCTCGCGGTAGCGGTAGGGCAGAAAGCGGATGGCGTGGAACTTCCGCTGGCGCCAGCGCTCGCCCTCCTTCTTGTCGCGCTCGGCGGCCTGCCACCAGTAGGCCAGCTCGTCGTGCAGCGTGGCCAGGGAGTCGGCCAGGTAGGAGCCCTCGTACTGGTCGAGCACGGTGAAGGCCACCGCGAGGGACAGCACCGTGTCGCGGTCCAGCTTGGCGTGGAACTCCCGCCGGTCTCGCGGCAGGTACCAGCGCCGGCGGTTGGGCCCCTCCACGTGGTAGTCGAGCCCGAGGGCGTCGCGCAGCTCGGTGAGATACCGCATGGCCGTGCGGTCGGTGATCCCGAGGGCCTCGGCGATCTCGAGCTTGGTGAGGCTCCGGCCCGCCAGAAAGTCCTCGTAGAGCCGGATGATGTTCGCGGCCTTGGGTTCCTTGCTCATGGCGCAGCGCCCTCCCGGTGCGCGGACCTGCTCACCATGACGGGAACCAGCAGGCCCTGCAGTGGCAGGTGGATGATCGTCTGAAGCACTTCCCGGCCGGTGGCCGCCTCGAGGGCGCGGGCATAGGCGTCGAGCTGGGCGCCGTAGGAGACGGCCTTTTTCAGGGCGTACGCCGCGTCCCCGGACACGGCCTTGTGATCGATGATGACGAAGCCCTCGGGGGTCTCGAGCACCAGATCCGCCTCCCCGCGAAGCGTGGTGCCCTGGTCGTCGCGCAGCAGGATCGGCCACTCGCGAGAGGCGCTCGCCCGAGGCCACCGCTCGCCGAGCGCCCGGCTCAGCCGATCCGCGATCTCGACCAGGGACTCCGCCGCGCAGTGATCGGCGACCTGCCAACGCGAAAGCAGCCGGGCCGCCATGGTGCGGCGACGGCCCGCGTTCGCGGTGGGGGGATCCGCGGCCAGAAAGCCGTGCACCGCCTGGCCGAGGTCGTTCCACACGGGCCTTCCCGACACCGGGATCGGCGCGCCGAGGCGCGTGATCTCACCGAGCGCGGCCGGCTCGGCGGGCTCGGTCGGCTTGGCGAGCGCGGCCGGCTCGGCGGGCGCGGCCGGCTTGGCTAGCTTGGTCGGCTTGGCGGACCCGGTGGACCCGGCGGGCGCGGCGGACCCGGAAGACGCCGCGGACCCGGCGGACGCGGCCGTTGCGGCGCGGGCAGCGGCGCCCTCGAGGTCCGACGGCGCCCGGTACGCCGGCGGATGGGGCCGGGGGGCGCGGCGGGGATAGGTCGGCTCGGGGCGGACGGACCGCTCCACGGGCGCGGCGGGCCGGCAGGTGCGACGCACCATCGGCAGGTCGAGCCCCGCCCAGTCGAACACGTCGGTCTCGGTCTCGGCCGCGCCGTCGGCCGCGCCGTCGGCCGCGCCCTCGCCCGCGCCCTCGCTCGCGCCCGCGGCCGTGCTCTCGCCCGCGCCCCCGCCCGCGCCCACGCCCGCGCCCACGCCCTCGCTCTCGCCCGCGCCCTCGCCTGCGAGCTCGTGTACCACGGGCGCGGCGTCCGGGACGTTCAGCTCCTCGAGCAGGGTTCCCGGGACCAGGGACGCGCCGGGCTGGGCGAGGATCAGCCGATCCCGGGCGCGGGTGAAGATCACGTAGAGCAACCGCAGCTCCTCGCGGCGGAGCTGGGCCAGGTTGCGGCGCGCGGCGGGGTCGTCGGCCAGCCGCTCGAGAAACGGCAGCTTCGACTCCATCTTGCCGTAGGGGTTCACCCAGCAGCGGATCCAGCGCCCCGCCAGGGGCTCGCCGAGCGCGAGCCGCTCGTCGGGGCGGTCGGTGACGGCGCCCACGTCGAAGATGTCCGTGGTCGTGCTGCGGCGCGAGTCGAACAGCAGGATGACCACGGGCCACTCGAGGCCCTTGGCCCGGTGCCAGTTCACCGCCGTGACCGCGTTGGCCGTGGGAGGCAGGGCCTCCTCGGTGGCGTTGCGCGAGAGCCAGGCGATGGCGCCCGTTGGGGTGACCGCCGTTGAGGCGCGGTCGGCGCCGTCCACGTACGAGGCGACGTAGCCGCGCAGCGCCTCGAGGTTGGCCAGCCGCTGCTCGGCGCCGCCCCAGCGGCGACACAGGTCGCGCAGCCCGGCGAGGGCCACCACCCGGTCGAAGGCGTCGAGCACGCCCAGCCAGGGGCGATCCGCCGCGAGCTGCCTGACCGCGCGCACGACGGGCTGGTCCGCGTAGGCCGCCTCGCGCGGGCGGGCGAGGCCCCGCGTCAAAAAGGCGTGCGGGTCGTCGGGGTGATCGAGCAGCCGCGCCACGGTGGCCGCGGCCAGGGTGTCCCCGGGCGCGGCCCACAGCCGCAGCAGGGCCAGGGCGAGCTGCCCCTCCGCGGTGCCGCCAAGGGTGTCGCGACCCACCGCCGCGGGGATGCCGGCGCGCTCGAGCGCCGCCGCCGCGAGGGCGAGTTCTTGTCGGTAAAACGGTAAAATGGCCACGTCCCGCGGCTCCACGGGCCGCGGGCTCCCGGTGCGACGGTCCCGCACCTTCACCGTGCGGTCGGAAAGGAGCTTTCCGACCCCCGCGGCCAGGGCGTCCCAGGGGTTCTTGACGCCCGCGGGCGCGCCGTCCTCATCGAGGAGCCGCCAGTGCTCCACGGCCGCCCCGAGGCCCTCGGGGTAGGTCATCTCGTCCGGGGGCGGGGGCGTGAGCCGCACGCGCTCGGCGAGGATGCCCTGCGCCTCGAAGGCCGGGACGAACAGGGTCGAGGTCAGGCGTATGAGCTCGGGTCGGCTCCGCCAGCAGTGGGGCAGCGTCTGCGGCGCCCGATCGGGGTAGAGCGCCTCGATGGCAGACTCCATGAGCGCGGGGTCGGCCCCGCGGAACCGGTAGATGGACTGCTTCTGGTCCCCGACCCAGACGCTGCACCCCGCGCACCGGCCGAGCAGCAGGAAGATGGCGAGCTGTAACGGGTTGGTGTCCTGGAACTCGTCCACGAGCACCAGGTCGAGGTCCGGCGCCAACCGGTCGCGCAGCTCGTTTCGCTGCAGCAGCTCGTAGGCCAGGGCCTCCATGTCGGTGAAGTCCACCACGCCCTGGGCGGCCTTGCGCCCCTGGTAGCGCTCCAGGGCGCGGGCGGCGATGCCGAACGCGAGCTCCAGGTAGGCGCCGAGGTCCTCTCGCAGGCGCGGGTGGCGATCGTGCCCGGCGAGCGCGGTGAGCACGCGCTGGAAGGGCTCTTTGGTTTTTCCCCGGGTGGTGGCCTTGCAGCGCTGGAGCCGGATCCACTCCGGCCAGCCGAGCGGCTCCCCGGCCACGAGGCGCGGCAGCACCTCGCGCAGACGTTCCGCCGTCCTCAGGTCGGCCTTGTAGGTCGAGCGTAGCAGGTTCGGGTCCTGCAGGTACCTGCGGATCTCCTCGAGCAGCGCCCGATCCAGCGCGGTGCCCGAGCGCGCCGCCGGGCCGAGCAGCCGCAGCAGGGACCGCTCGCTGCGCTCGGCGGATCGGGCCAAGTCCCCCGCGGTGATGGCGTTGGTCCGGGCCAGACGCACGATCTGCTGGACCTGCCCTTCCCACTGCGGGGTATCCCAGCCGAAGCGGCGGCCGAGCTCCTCGAGGCGCTCTTGCTCCTGCGGGGTGAGCACGTCGCTCACCGCGGCGGCGAGCAGCGGGTCCACGCCCCCGTCGGCCGCGGCCTCCTGGACCCCGACCTCGGGCGAGATTGCGAGGTCGAAGGCGTAGTCGCGGATCAGCCCGTGGCAGATGCTGTCCACGGTCCCGATCCGGGCCGCCATGAGCGCCGCGGCCTGCCGGACCTTGCCGTCTTGCAAAAGCCGCGTTCGAACCCGCTCCTGGAGCTCGGCCGCCGCCTTCACCGTGAAGGTGGTCACCACCACGGCCTCGGGCCGCACGCCCTGCCGGGTGATCGCCTCGAAGAGCTCTTCGGCCAGGGTGTAGGTCTTGCCGCTGCCAGCGCTCGCCGAGATGACCCGGATGTCGCTCATCGGACACCTGCCTCGGCACACAGCGCGGTGAGGTCGCAAAAGCCGCAAGGGGGAGCGAGGCAGAGGCGGCCGTCCTCGTCCACGTGGTCCGCTTCCACGCGGTCGTCGGGGTCCTCCGGCGTGCCGCCACAGGAAATCTGCCCGCGCGCCCGCTCGGCGAGCGCCTCCGCCACGGCCTGGCGGAGCGCGGCCATGGTCTGCTCCGCGGAGGGCCCCGCGGTGACGGTGGCTCGCGCGAAGGTCGTCTCCGAGGAGGTCAGCAGCTCGGGGCTCTGGATGAAGAAGTACCCGACCGCGGGCAGCGCCGTGCGCCCCGTGGTCGCCGCCCAGGCGTAGGCGGCGAGCTGGTAGGCGGTTCCGTTTTGAAGCGCCGAGCGGTGACGGCCCTTGCCCCACCACTTGTAGTCGATGATCGCGGCGGGCGTGCCGAGGACGAGATCGGCGATGCCGGTGATCCGGTAGGCTCGGGATGGTCGCTCGAGCTTCTGCTCCACCGCGGTGATCCGGGCCCGGCCGGCCCCCACCGACCGGGACAGCGCCTCTGCGGCCTGGACGAAGCCGGCGCGGTGGGCGGCGCGGGCACGCTCCTGGCCCGGCCGGAACCAGGCCGCCACGAGCCGCGGCGCCTCTCGGTCGAACACCTCCCCGGCCATCCGCCCCAGGGTGTCCGGCTCGGGCAGCGGCTGGCCCACGAGATCGCCGAGCAGCGCCTCGAACAGACGATGGGCGTAGCGCCCGGACAGCAGCGGGTCGGTCGGCAGCGCCGCCGGGAGCGCGGCCTCGAGCCCCACGTCGTTTTCGAGCACGTAGCGCACCGGGCAGCCCAGCAGGGAGCCCATGCGGCTGGGAGAGAGCCTCTTCGGCGACTCCAGCGGCGCGGCGAGCTCCGGCTGCCAGACCGCGGCCGGGCGGGGCAGCGGCAGCGGCGCCTGCTCGCGGTCGGACACCACGCCCCCCGGGGTATTTCGCTCGAGCCGCGCCGCGCGGCGGGTGCCGAGCCGGGCGACGACCTCGTCCCACACCGGGTGGGGATAGGCGGGCTCGCCGGCGCTTTCCACCCGGGGCGTCACGAGGCAGAGCTCCCCCTGCGTCAGCGCGAAGGGACGGAGCCAGCCGCTGCGCAGCCAGCGCGCCTGCTCGCCGGGCTCGGGAAGCGCGGCGCCCTGCGTTTCGAGCAGCGCCCGCTCACCGGCAGACAGCAGCGGTGGGCGGGGCGGGGACACCGCGTCCCGGGTGAAGCGCCACCAGATCACCCGCTCGGCCGGGCCGACCAGGGCCTCGGGGCTCGCGATCCGGTGCAGGCCGGCCTGGGCGTGCCACCGCTCGCCTGCCGTCTCCACCGTCTCGCCGAGCAGGCGCGTGAGCTGCGGCTCGGTGAGCGACGCCAGGCCCGACTGCTCGAGCTTGCGCCGCGACAGTACACAGGAGGCCACCAGGGCCTCGAAGCGCCCGTGCTCGTCGCCCGCGGCGCGCCCGCGCGCCCAGGTCTCGAGGGCCCCGATGCGTGCTTGAATGGCCGCGGCCGGGTAGTTCTCCCCGGCGGCGTCCACCCCAAAGAGCCGGTCGAGCCAGCCCTGCAGCCGCTCGCGGGTCGCCTCGTCACACCGATCCAGGTAGCGCGCGCGGCTGCGCTCCCAGTCCCGGCTCCCGACGGCCGGAAGCTCGCACAGCGCCTCCGCCAGGCGCGAGGCGAGCCCGGGGGGCAAGGGGAGCTCCGGTAAAAGCAGCAGGTCCAGGGCAGCTTGGGGATCCGTCGGCCCCCAACCGAGCTGGATCGTCAGGGGCAGCAGCGCGAGGAGCGGATCTCCGTCGGCCGCAGACGGTCCGCCGGTGGTGGGCACCCCCCTGGCTTGGAGCGCCGTATCGAGCAGGGCGTCGCTGCCGATCACCACGGTCCCGGCGAGCCGATCGCGCTCGGCCAGCTCCGCGAGCCGCACCGCCACCCCCTCGGCCGCGGCCTGCGGTCCGGACGGGCGCAAAAGCTGCAGCGTGCCGTCGGGGCGGGGGCGGTGCTTGCTGTCGAAACAGCGGGCCAGGTCGGTGCGC
>CAYFWA010000098.1:8467-13316 GCA_964346625.1 uncultured Myxococcales bacterium | reverse complement strand
GAATTGATGGATCGGCGGCCGAATGCCGAAGTTATTCTTGCGCGAGCCCTAAAGGAGGCGCGAAAAAGGCGCCGATAGCGGCGCCGGGAACGGCGCCGCGAAAACCGCACAGCCAACGCAACAACCAGATAGGAAAGGGAACTCACATCCATGACCAACCTGCGTGACAAGCTGAAGATCACCGACGAGCGACTGGCCGAGGTGAACCGTCTGCTCCTCGACCCGAAAAACCCCACCATCGGGGCCGTGCTGGACCTGGTGGAGCGGTTCGGCGGCCCGGAGACGATCAACGCCAAGGCCGCCGAGGCCCGCAAGCTCGACAACCTGAAGGCGCGGCTCGACCAGCAGGGGTCCCCTTATCTGAAAGACCTGCAGTGGCTGGAGCGCCAGCGCGACGAGGGCGCCTTCGTGTCCGTGGCCGACTACCGCAAGAAGGTGCTCGGGGACGCCGCGGCGCAAAAGACCTTCAACACGGAAAACGCGGTGACCCTCGAGATCAGCGCCCTGCAGTACTTCCCCTTCTTGATGGCCGAGGCCCGGCAGGCCATCGAGCACCAGGAGCTGATGCCCGGACGCTACATCCGGGTGCGGACCATGGCCGAGCAGGTGGAGGACCAGGGCGACACGCTGGCCGTGGCGGCGGCCATGCAGATCCTGGGCGCCAGCTACGTGGAGACCCTGGACACCAAGGGCACCGATGGCTCCAACGTCCACCTGGGCGGACCGGAGACCATCACCGGCTACTTCGGTGGGGTGGGCCAGCCCAACGGCCACGCCCTCAAGTGGGCCGAGGAGTTTCTGCACTACTACACGGAGTACGGCATCCGGCAGGTGCTCAACATCAACCCCGGCACCGTGCTCATCGGCTATCTGCTGCACAAGCTGGGCATCGACAACGAGTTCAAGATCTCGGTGTACATGGGCAACGACAACCCCTACGCCGTGCTCTGGACCCTCATCGGCGCGCGTCTGTTCGCCCGCGAGGACGGCACCACGTCGCTCATCGGGTTCAACTTCTCCAACTCGGTGGACAACGACACCATCCGAACCTGCTCGACGCTGCGCCGGGAGCTGGGCCTCGAGAAAGTGGTGCGCTTCGAGCACCACATCACCGAGACCTACAAGTCCATCGTGCGGCAGCCCTACGACCGGCTCGAGGAGCTGGTGGAGGTGGCCGCCGAGGTGCCCAACATCAGCGCCAAGCACGAGGGGGGCCCCCCCGAGGTGGAGCAGGGCCGCGAGCACCCCTCGGACATCCTGGAGTACTTCCTGCCCAAGGCCGACATCGAGGAGCAGGGGCTCATGGAGTCGCTTCAGCGCAACTACCTGGACAAGCACGACGCGGTGCACCGCACCGCCGAGGCCCTCACGCGGGCCGGCATCGACGTGGTGTGCGCCCCCAAGCTCCACGTGCGGTAGCGAGGGCCCCCAGACGGGGCGCGGCACCCGGAAAACACCGGACGCGGGCGGCGTCACGCGCGGCGCCCGCGCCGGGGCGAAGGACCCATGGCGAACTCCGATCCTCCCGACGCGCCCGGCGCTCCCGACGCGCCCGGCGCCCCCGACGCGCCCGGTTCCCCGGATCCGTCCGGCGCCCCCGACGCGCCCTCTTCCTCCGATCCCCTGGCGCACCTGTACAACCGCCACGCGCGGCAGCAGCAGGCCTCCTCCATCCGGGAGATCTGCGAGCTGTGCGCGCGGCCCGACGTGAAGTCGCTGGCCGGGGGGTGGCCCGCCCCCCGGACCTTCCCGGTGCAGGAGGTGGCCGACATCGCCCAGGCGGTGCTCGCCGAGCACGGCGCCCTGGCGCTGCAGTACGGCCCCACCGAGGGCTTGCCGGCGCTGCGCCAGCACGTGCTGAGCTGGGCCCGCGATACACTGGGGATGACCTTGGATCTCGAGGAAGTGATCATCACCCACGGCTCGCAGCAGGGCATGGATCTCGCTTTCCGGGTGCTGGTGGAACAGGGGGACGTGGTGCTGGTGGGCCTGCCCACCTACTTCGGCAGCACCGGGGCCCTGACCACGCTCGGGGCGCGGCCGGTGGGGGTGCCGGTGGACGAGGAGGGCATGGACGCCGAGGCCGCGGCGCGGATCCTCGCGAAGCTCCAAGGGGAGGGCGCCCGGGTCAAGGGGATCTACGTCATCCCCAACTTCCAAAACCCCACCGGCGCCACCCTCAGCCTCGCGCGCCGGCGCCGGCTGCTGCAGCTCGCCGTGGAGCACGACCTGGTGGTCATCGAGGACGATCCCTACGGGGAGCTGCGCTACGAAGGCTCGCCGCTGCCGAACCTCAAGGCCCTCGAGGACGAGGAGGGGGCCACCGGCCGGGTGGTGCACCTGCGCTCGTGGTCCAAGACCTTCGCGCCGGGGCTGCGGCTGGCCTGGGCCGCGGCCGAGCCGGGAGTCGCGCGGCGGATGGTGGTGGCCAAGCAGTACGTGGACGCCTGCACAAACTCCTTTGGGCAGCACCTGGCGCTGGAGTTCATGCGACGGGGCCTGCTCGAGCAGCAGATCGCGCGCAACGTGGCCTACTACCGCGAAAAGCGCGACTGCCTGCTCGAGGCCCTGGAGCGCCACCTGCCCGCGGACACGGTGCGCTGGAATCGCCCCGAGGGCGGGCTGTTCGTGTTCGCGCACCTGCCCGCGGGCTGGGACGCCGACGTTCTGATGCGCGAGGCCCTGCGACACCGCGTGGCCTTCATCTCCGGGGCCCAGTTTCACCTGGACGGGTCGGGCACCCACACCCTGCGCCTGTCCTTTTCCCAGTCGGAGCCCGACGTCATCGAGGCCGCCGTGGAGCGGCTGGGGGCGCTCATTCGCGCCCGGCGCTGACGGCCGGAACGGCTACCTCGGCACTACTGTTCGGACAGGGAGCGCAGCAGGTCGAGGTAGATCTGGGCGGCCTCGGCCACCTGGGGGAAACGGACGTGCTCTTCGGAGCAGTGAGCCCAGCGCAGCCGGCCCGGGCCCAGCACCAGGGGGCGCACGCCGGTGGCCCAGAAGCGGTTGGCGTCCGAGTGGCTCCGAAAGGACCGGGGACGGAATTCGCGACCCCGCCCCTCGATCACGCCGCGCAGCCGCTCGGGCAGCAAACCCCGCTCGGGGAGCATGAACCCCGCATCGATGGTTTCGAAGTCCACGTCGAGTCGCTCGCGGGCGGCGTCATCCAGATCGCCGAGTAGCTGCTCCTCCAGCTCGGTGACGAACTCTCCGAGGGACGCCTCGGGGGGCAGGTGCACGTCCAGCGAGGACTCGCAGTAGTCGGGCACGGCGAAGCCGCCGGCGGCGCTGTTCAAATCGCGGACGTTGTAGGCCGGGCGGCGGGGGTGCGCCTCCAGGAAGTCGGTGGCGCGCAAGAGCCGCCGCAGCAGGGTCTGGATGGCGTTGTCCGCCGGGTCCGCCACCGCGGCGTGGGAGCGCCGCCCGCGGGTCTCGAGGGACAGCTCGAGGTAGCTCCAGCAGCCCAGGCAGGGGTCCAGGTTGGTGGGCTCGCCGATGAGGGCCCACCCGAACCGGTGCTCGTCGAGCAGGGCCGCGGCGCCGTCCCCGCTCTCCTCTTCGCCCACCACCAGGGCGAGGGCGGCGGGCAGCGCCGCGTCGGTGGCCTCCCGCCAGGCGATGAAGGCCTCCATCATGGCGGCGCAGCCGCCCTTCATGTCCGCGGCGCCCAGGCCGTAGATGACCTCTTGCTCCTGGTGGAAGCCGAAGTCCTCGATGTCGTAGGCCGGCACCGTGTCCAGGTGGCCCACCAGCACCACCTCCGCCTCCCCCTCGGGGGGCAGGATCACCAGGTCGTCCCGCTCGTCGGCCACCGGGAGGCGCTTTACCGGCAGGCCGGCGCTGGCCAGGGCCGCCTCGGCCACCGTCACCACGTCGTGCTCCTTGCCCGAGGGGCTGTACTCGTCGAGCAGGCGCTGCAACAGCCCCCCGAGCCGGTGGCGGTCGATGGTGGCGGCGGCCGTCATTTCTCCTCCTCGGTCCCGGGGCGCGCGGCGGCCGCGCTCTTCGCAGAGGTCGAGGAAGAGGTCGAGGAAGAGGACGAGGAAGAGGTCGAGGAAGAGGACGAGGAAGAGGACGAGGAAGAGGTCGAGGAAGAGGTCGAGGAAGAAGCAGAGGCCGTGGAGGCCGCCGCTTCGGCACCGTTGCGCCGCTTGGGCGTGGACAGGTTGAGCGACAGAAACACGTGCTCGTGGGGGTTGGTGAAGCCCAGCTTGCGGAAAAAGCGCAGCGCCGCCTCGTTGCCGGCCTCGGTGTCCACCAGGATCATGCGCACCCCCTCTTGCTCCATGCGCTGGCGCAGCAACCGAAACAGCCGCGCCCCCAGGCCGGCGCGGGCGAAGGCGGGCTCCACCCCCAGCCAGACCAGATAGCCGTACTTCCAGGCCGAGCGGCGCTTGTCGATGGTGGTGGCGAGGGTGAAGCCCACGATCTCGTCTTTCTGCTCGGCCACCAGGCACAGCTCGGGATCGGAGCGAAACAGATCCGTGACCTCGTACTCGTCCCAGGTGCGATACAGGTTCGGCACCTGATCGGCGGTGAACAGCCGCTCGCCGAGGTGAAACACGGCCCCCAGATCCTCGAGCTCCATTTCCCGGATCTCGATGGGGAGCGAGGGGCTCTCCGCGTGGCCGTCGTCGTTTTCCAGTGCGTCCATCTGTGCCAGACCTCGGATGCCCGCCTCGCCTTGCCCGCCGGGTTTACCCCGCAGGCGGTTGTGGGAGGCAATTCCTGGCGCGTGTTCCGGGTTATTCGTGTCCCCGGCGCACATCCGACGGTGGAGTATGCCTCCGGTGTGCCAGGTTGTGGAGGGAAAAAATGCGTACCCACCGAGCGGTTCACGCCCGCC
>CAYFWA010000098.1:7471-8367 GCA_964346625.1 uncultured Myxococcales bacterium | reverse complement strand
GCAGGCGTTGTGCGCCGGCCTCGCGCGCGGCGCGGTTCACGCCCGCCGCAGGCGTTGTGCGCCGGCCTCGCGCGCGGCGCGGTTCACGCCCGCCGCAGGCGTCGTGCGCCGGCCTCGCGCGCGGCGCGGGCCAGCCGCTCGTAGGGCTGGCAGCCCACCACCGGGAAGGGGTAATCGCCGAACAGAAACGCCGGGATGGCGGTGACGCCCTGACGCTGGGCTTCCTGGCGCAGCGCGTCCACGTGGCCGAGATACTCCGGGTCGGTGGCCGCGGCCACGGCGGCGGCGGGGTCCAGCCCCGCCCGGTCGGCGAGGGAGCCCAGGTCCTTGTCGTCCTCCAGGTTCCGACCCTCGCGCCAGAACCCGTTCATGGCGGCCTGGCGAAACGCGTGTAGCCGCCCCTGGTCCCGGGCGTGCTCCGTGATGGCCAGGGCCTGTCGGGTGTTGGGCACATGGCCGCTCACGCGCAGCCCCCCCACCCCGAAGCGCTGCGCGAAGTCCACGAGATATTGCTGGGTCTCGGCGAGCTGATCCTGGGGGAAGAAATGACTCACGGGCACGCCCCCCGGGGGCGTCTCCGGGTGCAGCTCGAAGCCGCGCCAGTCTACGGCGAGGTCGAACTCCTGTTGCAGCCTGACCAGGCTGCCTTGCTCCGCGACGAAGCAAAACGGTCAGACGTAGTCGGAGTAGAGCTTCAAGACGATGGACAAGGGGTCTCTCCTCGGTGGCTGTGCACCTACCAATATTGTGTGAGATGGCGCGAGGGCAAGGAGCCGGGGGGAGTTTTCTCGGGTGAGCGACGCGGAGCCGAACGATCTCTGCGCACCGCGGGATTCGCCGGGGCGCACAATCCGGGATAAAGTACGGGCGATGGCAGCTACGACCTCCTCCAAGTC
>CAYFWA010000098.1:0-7371 GCA_964346625.1 uncultured Myxococcales bacterium | reverse complement strand
CCCGGCGTCCCCGGCGTCCCCGGCGTCCCCGGCGTCCCCGGCGTCCCCGGCGTCCCCGGCGTCCTCGACGTCCTCCGGGTCTTCGTCGGCCTCGGCGCCGACGGGCGCCGTGTTCCGCGTGTCGGTGCGGGAGCTGGCAGGGGCGGGCGCGGGCGCCGCCGCGGTGTCGGGCACCCCCCTGGGCCACGGCCGGCTCCTGCTCGGTCAGCAGGTCCACGATCGCTACCGGGCGCGGGCGCGCCGGGAGCACGAGGGCTATCGCCAGGAGGTGGTGGTGCGCTGGGAGGGGGTCTTGCGCGAGCAAGCCGTGCGGGTGGAGGGGCGGCTCGATGGGCTGCGGCCGGAGGCGGACTCCGACGAGGGCGAAGGCGCGGCCGCCGGCGAGGGCGCGGCCGCCGGCGAGGGCGCGGCCGTCGGCGAGGGCGCGGCCGTCGGCGAGGGCGCCCCTGCGGGGTCGGGCGCACCCGCCGGCGAGGACGCCCCTGCGGGGTCGGGCGCACCCGCCGGCGAGGGCGCGCCCGTGGGCTGGGTGGTCCAGGAGATCAAGTCCGTGCTCGCCGCCGAGGCGGGGCAGGGGGCCGACGGGGCCGAGGCCACGGACCAGCTCCGGCTCGATGACCTGCTGGAGGACCTGCCAGATCCGCTGCTCGAGAGCTACCGCTGGCAGTGTCGGCTGTATTGCCACCTGCTGGCCCAGTCCGCCGACGCCCCGGCGCCGCCCCATCGGCTGCGGGGTGAGCTGGTGATGGTGGACGTGCGGTCCCTCGAGGCGCGGGTGCTGCCGGTGGACTACGATCCCGCCGAGTGCCAGGCTTTTTTGGAGCAGCGCCTCGAGCAGCTTCTGGCCGAGAAGGCCGAGGCCGAGCGGCTGGCGCGGGTCCGGGCGCGGTTCGCCGAGCACATCCGCTTTCCGTTCCCCGCGCCGCGGCCGCACCAGGCGGCGCTCATGGACAACGTGGCCGGAGCCGCCGACAGCGGCCTGGCGCTGTTGATCTCGGCGCCCACGGGCATTGGCAAGACCGTGGCGGCGCTGGTGCCGCTGACGCGCGCCAGCCTGGCGGCGGACCGTCGCCTGATGGTGGTCACCGCCAAGGTGAGTCAGCAGGAGCTGGCCCTGGACACCCTGGAGAGCCTGGTGCCCCGGGGGGCCGAGATCGTCGTGTCCCAGCTCGAGGCGCGGGAGCGCTCCTGCCCCCGCGAGGAGATGCTGTGCACCATCCACGCCTGCCCGCTTTTGCGCAACGCCGTCTCTCCGGCAGCCCTCGAGCCCATCCGGGCCCGCCTCGTGCGCGGCGGGGTGTTCCGAGCCGGCGAGCTGCGCGAGCTCGCGGCCGCCCACCGGGTGTGTCCCTTCGAGGTGGGGCTCGCGGCCGCGGAGCTCGCCGACGTGACCGTGGGAGACTTCAACTACGCCTTCCACCCCCAGGCGAAGCTCGAGCGGTTCTTCGCGCCGGGAGGGCGGGAGCGCGTGCTGCTCATCGACGAGGCGCACAACCTTCCCAACCGTGCCCGGGATTTTCTGTCCCCCGCCCTGTCGCGCGGCCGCCTCCGCCAGCTCGCCGAGGGAGCGATGCACGGCGCCCATCCGGTGTTTCAGCGGATTTTGGAGTTCTTGCTCCAGGTGCAGGAGCTGCTAGAGGACGCCGCGCGGGAGGTGGACGAGGGGCCCCGCCGGGGCATGGCGGTGGCCGAGGTGGGGCTGGATTCCGAGCGCACGGCGGCCCTGCAGACCGCCGCCGAGGCGTGGCTGCTGGACTACCTGGCGTGGGCCAAGAGCGGCGAGCGGCGTCCGGCCGCCTTCGTGCCGAAGCGAGCGCCGGGCTCCCGGCGCATCGTGGATCCCTTCGTGAGCTTCTGCTACGACCTGCTGCACTTCTGCGCGGCGGCCGAGGAGCGCGGCGATCACATGACCGCGCTTTTGCGCCGCTCGGCCGAGGACACGGAGCTCAAGATCTTCTGCAAGGATCCCTCGCGCTACCTGGCCTCGCGGCACCGGCGCTTCCACGCCGTGGTGGCCATGTCGGCCACCCTGGAGCCGCTGCCCTTTTTCGCCGACGAGCTGGGCCTGTCCCGCCTGAAGCGTTGGGAGAGCTGTGCGTTCCCGTCGCCTTTCCCCGCGGCGCATCGGCGCATCCTGGTGGACACCTCGGTTGCCACGCGCTTTCGGCAACGCGACCAGTCCCTGCCCGGGATGTGTCAGCGGGTGGCGGCGCTGGCCGCGGCCCGGCCCGGCAACTACCTGGCGTTTTTCCCCAGCTACGCCCTGCTGCAGACCGCCGCCCTGTTGATCCAGGCCGCGGGGACGCGCGGCGGCGTGCCGGTACGGGTGGTGTCCCAACGTCGCGAGGGGGGCGCGGGGCCGGTGCTCGAGGCCCTCACCGAGGCCGCCGGGGTCCGCGACGCAGCGGGGGCAGGGGCGAGCCTGGTGGCCTGCGCGGTGATCGGGGGGGCGCTTTCCGAGGGGGTGGACTTCCCCGCCGAGCTCGCCGTGGGGGCGTTCATCTTCGGCCCCGGACTACCGGCGGTGACCGACGAGCGACAGCTCATCCAGGAGTATTACGACCGCGAGCGACACGCCGGCTTCGAGTACGCCTTCTTGTACCCGGGCCTGGCCCGGGTGGTCCAGGCGGCGGGGCGCGTCATCCGGGGACCCACCGAGCGGGGGGTCATCGTGCTGTTCGGGGCGCGCTTCGCCGAGCCCCGCTATCACGCCCTGCTGCCCGAATACTGGCAGCAGGAGGTGGTGTGCACCGAGGATCCCCTACCGGCGGTGCAGCGGTTCTGGGCGTAGCGTCACTGAGCCTTAGGTGGATCTCACGGCGACCGGGCGCGGCGCTGGCGCTGGCGCTGCAGCAGGGGCAGCAGCAGGTCGTCGGCGTCCTCCACCCGGAAGGCGGGGGCCTGAACCACGGCCTGGAAGGCCCGACGCAGGCTGCTCCACAGCCAGCTCACGGCTTGGTCCACCCCGTCCACGACGATGCCCAGCGGGCGCGACAGGGCGTCGCTCACCCGCAGGGGCAGCGCGAACAGGATCATCATCAGGACATAGAGCAGCAGCGTCACGCACAGCAAGGCCAGCAGCCCGGCGGCCACCAGGCTCTGGATCAGCCGCCGCAGCACCATCACTCCGGGGACGAGGTAGAGCACGCCGAAGACCCGACGCACCGGGGTTTGGGGGACCTCGAGGGTCGCCCCCATGACCCACTCCAGGGCCGCGGCGCCGATCTGCAGCAGCACCACGGCGATGGGCAGCGACAGCAGCAGCGCCAGGGCCACCGGCACGCTGCCCACCAGCCGGGCCAGCACGTCGGGCAGCGTGATCTCGAGGCCGAAAAAGAGCAGGAAAAGAAGCGCGCAGATCCCCTCCACGATCACCAGGGCCCGCCGCGTGGCCGCCAGGCGCCGGAACCGGCGCAGCGCCTCGTCGGTGAGCAAGAGCTCCCGGCTCGAAACGGGGCTGGAGGACGCGTCGGCAAGCGGTGCACTCATGACCCTCGTTTCTAGCACGCCCGGTGCGGCAGGGCACGGGGGGGGGACGCGCCGCGGATTCTTGACCCGCTGGCGGCGTCGTGCTCAAACAAGACCGTGCGCAGTTTAGCCAGGTTGCAAATTCACGCCCCGGGGTCGCGGTTGACCGTGGCCGGGGTCCTGGCGCTCGGGGTCCTGGCCGGGGCCCGTGGGGGCGCGGCGCCCGCCCCCGCCGCGGGCCTCCGCGGCACGCAGGAGGCCCGCCGGCTCGCGGTGCGGGCGTGGCAGCGGGGCAACGCGGAGGCGACCCTCGAGGCGCTGCGGGCAGAGTCTCGCCCCGCGGCGGACGTTCGCCCCGCGGCGGACGTTCGCCCCGGAGCCCGTTCGGGCCGCATCGCCCGGGCGCTGCTCGTGGCCGCCGCCCTGGAGCGCACGGGGCGCCTGGGAGAGGCGCAGCAGCGGCTCGAGGCGGCGCCGACCCGCGGGGCGATGGGCGCCCACGTGCTCGACGCGCGCGCCCGGCTCCATGCCCGCCTGGGTCAGCCCGCCGCGGCGGCCACGGTCTACCGCAGGCTGCTGCGGCGCCCGGAGGGACCCTTGCACGGCCCGGCGCGCGTGGCGCGGGCCGAGCAGCTCTGGCTGGCCGGGCGTCACGAGGCCGCGGCCCGGGCGTACCGGGCCCTGTTGCGGCGCTACCCCCACTATCCCTCGCCGGCGCGCTGGATTCACGGCGAGGCGCGGGCGCTTTTGCTCGCCGGGCAGTCAGCGGAGGCGGCCCGGCGCTGGCAGCGGTTGCGGCGCGAGCACCCGGTGGCGCCCGAGGCCCGGGCCGCCGCGCGGGCCCTCGCCGCCCTCGGGGAGGACGCGCAGCAGAGCACGGGGCTCGACCAGGAGCTCGCCCGGGCGCGCGCGCTGGGCCGCAGCGGCGAGTTGCAGGCGGCCAAGGCGATCCTCGAGAGCCTGGTGGCCCAGGGTCGGCTTCCCGCGGCGCAGGCCCGGCTGCAGGAGGCCCGCTTGCTGATGCGCGTCTACCGCTACGGACCGGCGGCGCGGCTCCTTTTGCGCCTGGTCGAGCAGGGGCCCGCCCGCGAGCGGGCCGCGGCTCGGGCGCTGCTGCCGCGGGCGCTGGCGCGCGCCGATCGCCTGGATCGGCTGCTGGCGCTGCGCCGAGCGGAGCGGGGGCCGGCGCGTCGACGCTGGGCCCGTCTGTCCCGGGTCCACCTGTTGCGGGGCGAGTATCGACAGGCCGAGGCGCTGCTGCGGCGCGCCGGAGGCGCGGGGGCCAAGAGCTTCCTCGCAGCGTATCTGGCCTACCGGGTGGGGGACCACGCGCGGGCCGCGCGGCGGCTGCGGGCCCTGGCGCGGCGGCCGGGCCTACAACGGCCGGCGCGATACTGGCTCGCCCGGCTGGAGGCGGCCCGGGGTCGGCCGGGAGCCGCCACCCGGCAGCTGCGGGCCCTGGCGCTGGGTCCGAAGCTGGACTGGTACGCCCTGATGGCCCGGGCGCGGCTACGGGGGGCCGGGGAGCAGACCGAGCCCGCCCCCCGCCCGCTGGCGCCCCTGCCGGTCGGGGGGGCCCCCGATCTCCTTCGATTGGCGCGTCTGATCGGGGGCGTCGCGGCGGGGCGTCCCGCCCTGGGCCGCGCCGCGACCCTGCTCGGTCACGGCCTGCAGCGGCGGGGGATGCTCGAGCTGCGGGTGGGCGCGCGACGCTATCTGCTGGAGCAGGGCGGACGCCGCAGCCGGACCCTGCGGCCCGTGACCGAGGCCGAGGCCTGGCAGGGGGTGCGCCACCGCGCCACCACGCGGGAGGGCGCCGGCCGGGCGCGGCGTCGACGCCCGTCGGCCGTGGCGCCGGAGCGCCGCGTCGAGGCGGCGCCGGCGCGCCGCGTCGAGGCGGCGCTGGCGCGCCGCGTCGAGGCGGCGCTCTACCACGTCTTCGCGCGCCTGGACGCGCCCTACCTGGCCAACCGCTTCGCCTCCCGCCGCCAGGGGCGTCCGCGGCTGCGGCTGGCCCGCCCCTTTGGACGGTGGGTCCGGGCCCAGGCGCGGGAAAACGGCCTCGCCCCGGGACGGCTCTGGGCCGTGATGACCGTGGAGAGCGCCTGGTGTCCCCGGGTGGTCTCGAGCGCCGGGGCCGTGGGGCTTTTGCAGCTCATGCCCATCACGGCCCGACGGGTGGCCCGGGCCCGGGGGCTGCGCGGCTTCCACCTGGCGCGCCTGTTCGAGCCGGCCACCAGCATCGGGTTCGGTGCCTGGTATCTCGGCCAGCTCCTGCGCCGCTTCGACGGGCAATACCCCCTCGCCGTGGCCGCCTACAACGGCGGCCCGCACAACGTGGCCGCCTGGGTGCGCCGCAAGGCCCACCGGTGCGCCCTCGATGAGCTCGTGGAGGAGATCCCCTTTCGGGAGACCCGGCTGTACGTCAAGAAAGTGACCGCCCTGGCCGCGCGTTACGCCATCGAGCTGGGGGAGCCCTACGCCGACCTGCTGCGCCTGCGGGTGGACGCAACAATTGGGAACAACATAGATTTTTGAACTGCCGGAAACGAAAGTGGTTGAACCCGAGCAACTTTCGGCTTAAAACGCACCATTGACACCGGGCAGGCCCCGAAAAAGGGGTTCGCCAACGGGGGCCGGAGAGCTCCGGGACGCACCGGAACGCACCGGAACGAAATCGTGGCCAGGTATTTTGCCACAAGCTACTTGCTGGGCTCGCTTTGGATCCCCGTGATGATGGGGACCGGGGGCACCGCTGCGCGGGCCGCCGAGGCCGAGCGCGCGGCGGAGAGCTCCGGGCGCGCCTCCGTGGCCGGCGAGGCCGAAAGGCCCGCCGCGCCCGCCCCCGCGCTTCCGGTGGTGGACACGAGGGGGTGGCGGAGCCCGTCTCAGCGGCCGCTGTGGTCGTGTCCCGTGCCGCTGAAGCCCACCGAGGCGTCCACCGACTCAGCTCCGGAGCCTGCCCCGGGATCACCGCAGGGCGCGGACGCATCGTCCAAACGCTCCACGGCACCCGGGCCCCCGTTGACCTCCGCGGCCGTGACCGAGGCCGCGGGGATCCCCGAGCCCGGTCCGGGCGACGTTGCTTCCGCCCCGGCCGAGAGCGCCTCCTCCCCCCGGGTCACCGAGCCCGCGAGCCCGACGCCGGACTGCCCGCCGTTCATCGGACGGTGGGATCGGCGGCTGCCACCCCCCACCGCCAGCAACGAGGCGGGCATGGGCGGCGTCTGGGACGAGGAAGACGAGCAGGAATCCCCCATCTGCGCCGAGGGAGACACCCGCTGCAGCCCCACGCCGCCGCGGAAGTCGACGTCGGTACCCCCCCTGTACCTGGTCGAGGGGGCGCTCAACGTCCCCGCCTGGCCACACCGGATCCAGTACGGTCTCCCAGCGCCTCCCCGGGTGCTCGGGGCCGCCAGCAAGGGCTATCCCCACCCCCCCTTCGAGCCGCCGCGAGCCGCCGTCGCGAGCTGAGCGGCGAGGCTTCGCTGCCGGCGGGCGCTCCGGGCTCCGGCCCGGCCCCGGGCTCGCGGCCAACAGGACGGATCGAAACGAATCGGATCGAAACGAATCGGATCGAAACGATCGCAGCGCGGCGCGCCCGCGGCGGGGATCCTCCGCGGGCCCCCGGCTGCTGGCGGCTCCCCAGCGGATGTCCCCCGGCGAGCGGGCGCGCGCGATTGCGATTGAACGAAATCGAGGGGATGCCCGTGGTGGGCAGCCCCTGTACTCTTGAAGCTACAGGAGAATTACATCCATGGCTCATCAACAAAAGACAGAGGGCGTCCCCGTCCCGACGGTGGTCATCTCGGTGATCGCCGTGTTCGTGGCGGGGCTGCTCATCGGTGGATTCGTGCTGCGTTTCGGCAGCAAGGGGGAAAAGGAGTGTGACTGCCCGGGCAG
>CAYFWA010000097.1:10647-13351 GCA_964346625.1 uncultured Myxococcales bacterium | reverse complement strand
CGTTGCGTACGCCCGGTACGCGCCATCGTCGCGCCTTGCCAGCCGCGCGCCTCGCACGCCAACTTGTCGAGTTAATTCTGATCAGAACCCTAAGCGAGGGCGTTCGCCCCCTGAACGTGTACCGGAAAAAAACTACCGCAGGCCCGCCTTGTCCAGGAGCTTGTACAGGTGCTTGCGCTCCACGCCGGCCAGGCGGGCCGCGGCCGAGAGGTTGCCCTCGGCCCGCGCCAGCAGGTCCGTGAGGTAGGCGCGCTCGAAGCGCTGCACCACCTCGGCCTTGGCCTCGTGAAAGGGCCGGTCCGCCCGCACCGCCGGCGCGTTCTGCCCCGCCGGCGCCGCGGGGCGCAGCATCACCGGCATCCGATCGAAGCCCGCGCCCGGGGGCCGCAGGGCCACGGCCCGGATGATCACGTTGCGCAGCTCGCGCACGTTGCCGGGGAAGTGATAATCCAAGAGCCGCTCGAGATTCGCCCCGGTCACGTCCCCGGCATCTGCAGCGGCCCGCTCCAGAAACAACCGGACCAGGTCGGGGATGTCTTCCTTGCGCTGGCGCAGGGGCGGCAGGTGCACCTCCACCACCGCCAGCCGGTAATACAGGTCCCCCCGGAAGGTGCCCTGGCCCACCTCGGCCCACAGGTCCCGGTGGGTGGCCGCCACCACGCGTACGTCGTGGCGGTCGCGCCGGTTGCTGCCCACCGGCGTGACCTCGCCGGCCTCCAGCAGCCGCAGCAGCTTCGGCTGCAGCTCCAGGGGGAGATCCCCGATCTCGTCCAGAAAGAGCGTCCCTTTGTCCGCCGCGGCAAAGGCCCCCGGCCGATCCCGGTCGGCGCCGGTGAACGCGCCCTTCACGTGGCCGAACAGATCGCTGGCGATGAGCGTGTCGCTGGCCGCGCCGCAGTCGAACACCACGAAAGGCCCGCGGGCCCGCGGGCTCTGGTCGTGGATGGCCCGCGCCGCCAGCTCCTTGCCCGTGCCGCTCTCTCCTAGAAACAGCACCGAGGCATCCGAGGCGGCGGCCCGCTCCAGCAGCGCGAAGACCTGCCGCATGGCCACGCTGCCGCCGATGAGCTCGCCGAAATGCGTTGACTCGCTGGGCGGGATCTCCACCACCTCCTCGGCGGGCATGAGCTGCAGCAGGGAGCGACCCAGCCGCAGCACCGCTCCCACCGGCACCAGCGCCCGGGTGATGGCCACCCCGTCCAGGTGCGTGCCGTTGCGCGACTCCAGATCCGTGACCTCGAAGCCACCGGCCCGGGGCACCACCGCGCAGTGGCGGCCCGACACCGCCTCGTCGCCCAACACGAAGTCCGCCGTGGGATCGGCCCCCACCACCACCCCCACCGGGGGCAGGTTGATCTCCTCACCCGCGTCGGGCCCCTGTAGCACCCGGATCCGCGCCGACGGCGCCGCCACGGCCGGATCCACCTGGTTGGTCACCCGCGTCATCCGCATCCGCCCAGTGTCACCCCAGCCACCCCAAAGCGCAACCGGTTCCCTGCCCCACAGCCCAAAGCGCTCCAGTGCCCAGACCCAGATTCCCCACCCGGCACCGGGGCACCGATCCCCCACCCCCCCCCACTACGCTGGGGCACCCAGAACCCGAGCCCACCTCACACAACGCGTGGCACTTCGCGCAGTTCCCGCCGCATCGACCCAGGCACACATCTTGAATCTCCCGCCCGACATGTCTCGCGCGTCGGGTTGATCCTTCCCCTCGCGGAGATACACTCGTCGGATGGACCAGGATCCGGCCGAGGCTCCGCGCCCAGACGCCGTGCAGGGGACCTCCCTGGGGGAGTTCTACCTAGAGAGCGTGCTCGGCGCCGGAGGCGGAGGCACCGTCTACGCCGCGCGCTGGGGGCACCGGGAGGTGGCGCTCAAGGTGCTGCGCGAGGAGCTGCTCGCCGACGCCGGAGAGCGCCGCCGGTTCCTGGAGGAGGCCCGCCTGCTGGCCGAGATCAACCACCCGGGGGTGGTACGCATCCTCGGCTTCGGAGAGCTGCCGGACGGGCGACCGTACCTGGCCATGGAGCGTCTGCCGGGCGAGAGCCTGGGGGCGCGGCTCGCGCGCGGGCCTCTCGCCCTGGAGGCGGCCCTCGGGCTGTTCGAGCAGGTGGCCCGCGCGGTGCAGACCCTGCACGAGCGAGGGCTGATCCACCGGGACATCAAGCCCGAGAACATCTACCTGGTCCAGCAGGAACGCTACGCGGTGCTGCTTGATCTCGGCATCGCCAAGGCGGTGGACGCGCCCGACTCCACGGTGACCCGCCAGGGAGGCGTGCGCGGGACCCCGGCGTACATGGCCCCGGAACGATTTTTCGGCGCGGCGGCCACCGAGTCCACCGACATCTACGAGCTCGGGGTGGTGCTCTACGCCATGCTCACGGCCAAGCTCCCGTGGGAGGCCTCCGACGACCCGGTCACTCGCCTGAACCCGCGCCGCCCCTCGGAGCTGGGGGTGCCGCTGCCCGGGCGACTCGAGCACGAGCTGCTGAGGGCCCTGTCCACCCGGAGCGAGAAACGCCCGGCCACCATGGAGGACTTCGCCTCGGCGATCCTGGAGGCGACGCGAGCCGGCGAACCGGTGGCGCCGCGGGGTCGTCGGACCGCGGACATGGAGACGGAGACCGCGCGGCAGACGGCGTCGGCGAGCGCGAGCGGGAGCGCGAGCGGGAGCGCGAGCGGGTACGCGAGCGGGAACGCG
>CAYFWA010000097.1:0-10547 GCA_964346625.1 uncultured Myxococcales bacterium | reverse complement strand
ACGCGAGCGGGTACGCGAGCGGGTACGCGGGCGGGAGCACGAGCGCCGGCGAGGCGGAGCGGGAGACGGCGCCAGCGTCGGCCTCCGCCGTCGCTGCGGCCTACGAAGCCGAGACCGATCCCTACGCTCGAACCGCCGTAGTCCCCCCGGCGTCGACACCGCGAGTGGCCCCGAGATCGGTCCCGGGAGCGGCCCCCGCGCCCGCCGCGTCCCCCGAGGCAGCAGCCGAGGCCGCCACCCGTCCCCTGCAGCCGCAGGCTTCGGGGGGATCCGTGGCCCCCACCTCACCGAGGGCCACGGAGCGCCAGGCACCGGAGGCCACGGCGCCCGACCGGTTGGCAACGCACGGCGGCCTGCTCGCCGGCAACACCACCACCAGCGGGGCCACGGGTCAACGTCACCCGCCCCTTTCCGCCGCGCCGCAGCCGCGCAGGACGCTGTGGCCCTATCTGGCCCTGGCAGTGGGCGTGCTGGTGCTCATCGGCTTGGGGGTGGGGTTGGGGGTGCTGCTGCAGGGCGACCAGCGCCAGCGCGCGAACGCCTCGTCTGCCCACGGGGCGGGGGACGACCCATCCGGCCGGACGCGCAGCGCCTCGGCAAAGCCACGGGCTCCAGATGACGCCCCGGCCTTCGACCGGCTGGCCTGGCGGCTCCACCCCGGCGATACCTTCCTCCTGGCGCGGCTCCACCACGCCGAGCTCAAGCGCAGCACCGTGTACCGCGCCATTCGCGAAGCCAGCGGCAAATCGAGCGACAACTCGGGCGGCAAGTCGGGCGCCGGCCCCCTCACTGTGCTGAAGCGGGTCTGCGGGCTCGACCTGCTCGAGCATCTGACGTGGGTCAGCCTCGGTCTGTCGGGACCTGCAGACGACCCGAATGCGGACGTCTTGCTGCGAGGCCGTATGACCCGCGGCCAGGTGGAGGACTGCTTCCGCGCCTTCGCCCGCGAGGGTGGAGACCGCACCGATCCCGTGCACCGGGCGGGTCGTTTGACGCGCGTGCATCTCGGCGGGGCCCACGTGTGGTTGGCCTGGCCCGACTCGCGCACCGTGATGCTGAGCACGCGGACCCACGCCGACGAGCAGTGGTTCCGGGCCCGGCTGGCCGGGCAAAAGCCCGCCTCCAGCCGGGAGCGGCTCCACCGGCTCTACGGCCACCTGGATTCGCGGCCCACCCTCTGGGTGCTCAGCGAGCGGGCGAACAGCACGCCGGGGGACGCCGGCCTGCTGCAGGGAATCTCCCCGGACGCGGGCGGCTGGGTCTCCGTCCGGGCGAAGAAGGACCTCGTCTTGCGCGCGGCGGCCGTGTTCGACTCCCGCGAGGCGGCCCGACGAGCCACCGAGATCCTGCAGGGGCGGCTGGAAGAGCTCGCCAAGGAGCCCTTCGTGGGCTTCTTGCTGCAGCGAGCCCGGGTGTCCCAGCAGGGCAATCAAACCCTGTTGGCGCTGGAGCTCGAGGAGCGGCTGGCCGGCGTGTTCGGCGCGGCGGTGGCCTCCGCACTGGGTGAGGTGGACTGGAAGGCGCTGATGGGGATGACTACGGCAAATCCAGCGCCTCGAAGGAGGCCGGCTCGGGAACCGGCGGATCCGGCTCGCCGCACAGCGCCGGCACGCTGAAGCCCACGAACTGCCGGACGGTGCTGGGAAACAGCCCGATGGCCACCCACATCAGGCCATCCTCGGGTAAAAAAACCACCGACTGCATGGCGCCGTTGGAGCCGAGGGCCCGGCCGTCGAGCGACAGGGGATCCTCCACCTCCTGGGTGTAGGGGTTGTAGGTGTCGCGCAGGATGGACACCGCGTCCTCCACCGTGAGGGTGCCGTAGTGGCTCTCGGGCTCACCGGGCGACAGGAGCTGCCGCAGCCGCTCGTAGCGGTTCCAGCTCGACGTCCCCGGCTGCTGGGGCTCCTGGGTGGCCTCCATGTCGGGGTGCACGAAGTGGTTGGTGGCCCACACCACGTTGTCCTCGCTCAGGTACCGCGCCTGAAAGGAGTGGGCCGTCATCTCGAAGGCGGCGGCCTTGCGCTGGGGCCCGTCGGAGACCACCAGGGTCTCGGCCGGGGCGTGGTCCTGCGCCCGCAGGAAGGCCTCGGCCTCCTCCAGGGTGGACGCCGACCGCAGGATCTCGCGCACCATCTGCACGTGGCTACGCCCGGCGCGCTCGATCTCGGACTCCAGCGGAGCGTTCACCTCGTTGGAGCCCACCGCGAGGCCCGCCAGGTTCATGCCCGTATAGGGGCTCATGTTGGCCGGGAATCCCACCGCCACCCAAGGGATCCCGTCGGTGGGCTTGCGCACGAACACCACCGGGTACTGCTCGATGATCTCCACCTGCCACCAGTCCAGGTTGCGGCCGTGGATGAGCGCCCCGCTCTCGGTGGCGGAGTCGGTCCCCACGAACTGGCTGCAGCCCAGCCCGTCCATCTTGAGGATCTCCACCACCACGTCGCCGTAATTCAGGATCAGACACTCCTCCACGGTCCACTCGCCGTCGAGGCCGTCGGCCAGGCCGCGGCACTCCTCGAGGGTGCTCTCGTAGGAGTGCTCCAGGGCGGTCTGATCGAGCTGGAGGGTCCGGGCGTACTCCAGCATGGTGGAGAACATCACGTCGTCCTCCACGTACTCCCGGCCCGCGATGAGCTCGTCGTGCAGCAGGGCGGCGTGCTGCTGGCCCATCTCGTAGGGGGTCCCCTCCAGCCACACCACCTTGATGTGATCTCGCTGCTCGGCCCGCCCCGACGATCCCTCATCGCCCGAGCAGCCCAAGACCCCCGACGCCACCACGCTCAACAAAAGCCCGCAAACAGCAAAAACGGTAGAAACGGTAGAAACGGTAGAAACGGTAGAAACGGTAGTCTTGGCCATGATGCTCCCTTCGTTTCCTCGACAGACATCGTACCACAGCCCAGGTTGGGCGGGAGCCAACAAGAATCGGAGGGAGGCAGGGAAAAAACCGACGGAGCGTTTCCCGCCCCGTCGGCTGGGAAATGGGGGGCTACTGCTTGGCCGCCTCGGACTGGTAGAACTTCATGAGGATGGCGGCGACCTCGGGACGGCTGAACTCCACGGGCAGGGACTCACCGGCGGCCAGCATGGTGCGCACCTTGGTGCCCGACAGGAAGACCCAGTCCTCCTTGGTGTGATCGTCCACCGAGCTCATCATCACGACCTTGCCCAGCTTCTTGGACCAGGCGGTGTGGTCCGCCTCGAAGATGTCGATCTCCAGGGCGCCCTCGGGCACCTCCTCGCGGAAGATGGCCTGGGCGTCGAAGGGCCCGTAGTAGTCGCCCACGCCGGCGTGGTCGCGGCCCACGATGAGGTGGGTGCAGCCGCAGTTTTGCCGGAACAGGGCGTGGAGCACCGCCTCGCGGGGGCCGGCGTAGAGCATGTCGAAGCCATAGCCGCTGACGTGGACGGTGTTCTCGGGGAAGTAGTTCTTCACCATGGTGCGAATGCACTCATCGCGCACGTCGGCGGGGATGTCGCCCTTCTTGAGCTTGCCTAGCAGCATGTGGACGAGGATGCCGTCGGTGGGGATCCGCTCCCAGGCCATGCGGCACAGCTCCTCGTGGGCGCGGTGCATGGGATTGCGGGTCTGGAAGGCCACCACCTTCTCCCAGCCGCGCTTGGCGATCTCGTCGCGGATCTCGTAGGCGGTCTGGAAGGTGTTGGGGAAGTCCTTCGGGAAATAGGAGTAGTTGAGCACCTGGATGGGGCCCGAGACCACGAAGTTGCCCACCGAGTTGAAGGCCTTCACGCCGGGGTGGGCGTCGTCGGTGGTGCGGTAGATCTTCTCGCAGATGGTCTTGATCTCGTCGGTGGTGAACTCCTCGATGGCCTCCACGTCCTGGATGGCGATGACCGGGTGGCCCTCGACGTTGGGATCCTGCAGGGCGATGCGCTTGGCGCCCTTGATGGCCGTGATGTCCTGGAGAATGTTGAGCACGGGCGTGGGGAAGAACACGCCGTCGGCCGTATGCATCTTGTCGGCCACCGCCAGGGCGTCCTTCTTGTTCATGTAGCCCTGCAGCGGCGTGAAGTAGCCGCCACCCAGCATCACGGCGTTGGCCGCGCCGGCGGAGCACATGACCACGGACGGCAGGTCCTTGGCCTCTTTCTCCAGCTCGGCCCTCTTGGTGTCGTCCATCACGTACAGCGGCAGCAGTTTGTCGGAACCATGCGGTTTGATCATCGGTGTCTCCTTAGGATCCTGGGTTGTTTATCGATCCTGGGTCTGGTTGTCGTCTGGTTGTCGTCTGGGTTCACCTGGACCTCGTCAGACATCCGGAGGGATCGCCTGAAGGGTGGGTAGGCTACGGATTCGATTGGCAACCTGCGTAGCAAGATCCGGTCCCCCAGTCAAGAGTGAGGAGGGGCTCATTACGCTCTTTTCGTGGAGATTGCTACAGGGACAAAAAAAGAGGTATCAGGAAAAGAGGTATCAGGGGGTGTTCATCCTATTCGCTCGTAATCGGAGAGGGGGTCGGGCCCATGCGGACCGCGGGCGCCAGCCGCTACGGGGTGGCCGGGGTCGGGGATTTGGCGGGATCGCGCTCGGCGGGCGGGGACGCAGGGTCGCGAGCACCGGCGGGGGCGCGGGCGTCGTCAGCTCCGCCGGTGTCGGTGTCGGTGTCGGCGTTGGTGTCGGCGTTGGTGTCGGAGCCGGTGTCGTTCTGCGGCGCCGAAGCGGGCGCCGCGGGACGCTTGGCGGGGGTCGGAGTCCCGCGCGGATCGTCCTTGGGTGCGGACTCCACCGGAGTCGCCGGGCCAACGGCGCGCCGGGGGGTGGGGGACGCGGCGGCAGGATCGGCCGCCGGGACGGGGTCGGGCTCGAGGCGCCTTGGGGGCGGCCGCCGGGACCGGATGGGCTCGAGGATTTGGCCCTCGGGGGACTCGGCGTAGCGCTGCATGGCGAAGCGACCGGTCACCGTCAGCGCGGCCAGGTGCGCCAGGGACCGGTACTCGCCCACGGGCCCCTCGGTCCCGCCCACCGACTCGGAGGGGAAGAAGTAGACCAGCAGGTAGGCCGCGTCGACCTTGAGCCACTTCCACTCGTAGCCCAGGCCGAAGGACACATCGAAACGATCCGCGTCGGGCAGTGACGGGGACAGGTACTTCTTGGGCGCCGGGTTCATGTCGTAGATGAAGCCGAGCCGGGCATGCAGGCCCTCGAGGACCTCGTAGTCGAAGCCCAGCCGGAAGGTGGCCACCGTCCGGTTGCGGCGCAATAGCACCTGGTCTTCGCGCTTCTCGAAGTCGAGCACCAGCTCGTCGTAGGTCTCCCAGAACACCACGTTGGTGTCGAAGCTGATGGCCAGCTCGGGCAAAGGTCGGTACTCGAGCCCGAAGGTGAGGATGTCCGGCAGGGTGATGTCGGCCTTACCTCCCTGGTCCTCGAGCTCTGGCTCGAACTCCTCGGCCTCGGGCTCGAAGTCGGCCTTGCCGTCGAAGGAGAGCTTGGCGCGGCTGTGATAGGTCACCGCGAAGTGGAGCTTGTTGGGGAAGATACGCCACAGCACCGCGGCGTGGGCGCCGAAGCCGAAGGTGGCCCCGCCGATGCGGATGGTCCCCCCCACCGCCTCGGGCAGGGCGTTGGTCATGTCCACCACCCCCCGCACGACGTTCAGCCCCACCCCCAGGCTCACCCGGTCGTGCAGCCGGAAGGCCACCGACGGGCTGAAGGTGACGGTCTCGATGGAGGCCTCGATGCTGTGCTCACGGCCGATCCAGTCTTCGGGCCACTTGATGCCCAGCCCGAAGATGGTGTAGACGCCGAGGCCCACGGCCAGCCAGCGGTTGACCCGGGCGGTGCCGTAGAGGGTGGGCAGAAAGAAGTGCTGATCCAGCGCCTGGGTGGTAGAGCCCCCGCCGGCCGGCTCGAACTCGGCTGCCGCCGTGACAAAGACCGCGCCGGCGGAGACCTGGTAGCCGGGCATGTAGGCCATGGCCGCCGGGTTGAACAGCACCGCCGAGGGCTCCGAGACCCCAGCGGAGTGCGCCGAGGCCTTACCCATGGCTTCCCCCGAGGCGTCGTAGACCAGGAACCCCGCCGCGTGGGCCGAGGAGGCGCTCGTGAGGGCAAGAGCCAGCACCGCTGCGCTGGCGTAAAACGATAGATTTCGGTTCCGCATCATCGCTTCGTCCTTTTCGGTATCCGGTGGAGGGGACCGCTCACGGGCTCGTGAGGTCGAAGGCGAACGCGTAGCCCACCTCCTGCCGGTTCAGCGCCTGCTGGAACAGGGCGTTTTCGAACAGCTCGACCAGGGATAACCGCGCGGCCTCGAGTTGCTCGGCCGAGGCGGCGTCGAAGCTGCTGATGTTGCTCGTCCCCGACACCTCGTCGTACACCGGGTAGGGGCTGCGCAGCGCCACCACCGCCGGCGGGGGGACCAAAGGCACGGAGGCGGTGTCCAGGATGGCGGGTCGGGGCGTCTCCGCGTAGGGGTCCTCGGTGCGCAGGAGCACCAGGTAGCGGTCTCCGGGCACGAGGGGAGTGGCGTCTCGCAGCTCGATGGCCCCGTCGACGAAGGTCGCGTCGTAGGAAGGCAGCCCGTTGACCAGGTCGTTTTGCTCCAGCGCGGTGACGTTGACGAGCCCGATGGTGGCGCTGGGCGTGAGCGGGAGGCCGGACCGCAGGGTGGCGGGATCGACGTCCCCCTTCACCTCGAGCCGCAGCGTGTTCCCGTTCACGATCTCGGGGACCTTGCCGGCCGCGGTGTCGAGCTCCACCACCGGACCGCTGTGGATGGGGAAGGCGAAGATCATGGCGATCTCTTCTTTGGGCATGCCGGCGATGAGGTCGGCCGCCTCCCAGAGCCCCTCGGCCAAAAAGCCCTGGCGCAGGGCCTCGAGGCTGATCAGGGTCTCCTCCACCGCGGCCACGGCCGAGGCGTCCTCGGCGGACTCGGGGTCGAGCCCCTCGGCCAGCAGCTCGAAGTACTTGCACTCGTGATCCACCACCGGGTTCACCAGATCGGCGGGATCGAAGGGATCGGGCTCGCAGTTGATGAGGCTCTCCTCGCGCTTGAGCAGGGCGTACGCCGTCGGGGCCACCACCCGGTCCCCCTCCACGGTGGTCACGCCGTCATCGTACCCGCGGAAAGAGGCCACGTAGGTCTGACCAACATCCCAGCCATCGGGGTGCTCGAAGACGAGCTGCTGGGTCGTCTCGTCCCAGCGGGTCTCCAGCCCCGACTCCGGGCCCATGGCGAAGACCACGAAGTTGTCGGGCGTGAGCGTCTCCAGATCCAGCTCCGCGCTCACGGGCACCGACACGGTGCTCTGGGTGGGGAAGCCGTCCAGGGTCTGTAGATACAGCAGGAAGTAACACTGGGCCGGCAGCAGCTCGGGCAGGCTCTCGCAGACTGCCGGGTCGTTGGGTAGCCCGTAGTCGATGAGCCCCGTGCTCTGGTTGATCACCACCACGTTGGGCAGCGGCACCCGCGGTGGGTCACTGCTGGTGTCGAACTCGAAATGCTCTGGCGCGGGTTCCAGCTCGATGTCCGGCTCGCAGGCCCCGAGCGCCAGCAGCGAGAGCGCGCCGAGGACGCACCCGGCCCACGTCCCCGCTCCGCTCCGGGAGGCAATGTTCTTTGTCGAGTGTTTCATGGGTGCTCCATCCACAATCTCTTGTAACCTCTTGCGGTGATTTCCTGGTCCGCGAACCCCACGTCCCTGGTGCCGACACGTCCCGTCCCGCGCCCCGATCCCACTGGCCTCAAAACGCAGTGCATCGAATGGGTTCCGTAGATGAATATGTCAGGTGCCGATCGGGAGACAAGAAAAAAAGGCAAATGGGACAGAAGAATAAAAAATGATTCCAATGCCTTATCCTGTAATTGCTGTAACCCAGCGCACGAAAAAGCACCGAATGTCGAGGGTTGTCGACTCGGCGTGCAGAGATCCTGCATATAGCTCACCTGGACAATGTCGCGGAATCCTGCCTCGAATCGTCCCCCGCCCTTGGCCCCACCGCCCCCCTTGCGAGGGAGCCCCAGCGCCTCGCGCCAGCGCTTCTCGTCCCGGTGGTTGAGCTTCCAGTAGGCCAGCCGCTTGTGGCCACGTCGCGCTGCGGCTAACCTGGGTGTCCAGGACCGGGTGCGAAAGGATGGCGACCTCCCATGCCGCGAGCCCCAGAAATGCCCTCCTCCGCCGCGACGCCCTGCGCCTCGCCGCCCTGGCTGTCGGCGCTGCTGCGCCAGCTCGCCGTGCCGGTGATGGGCTGCACCGAGCCCGCCGCCATCGCCCTGGCCACGGCGCTGGCCGCCGACGCCGCGCGGGGCGGGGAGCCCGCCTGGATCCGCGGCGGGGAGCGCACCCCGCCGGCCGGGGCGGCCGAGGGGCTCCACGTGGAGCGGCTGCAGGTCCGGACCGTACCGAGCCTGTACAAAAACGCCCTGGCCGTGGGCATCCCCAACGCCGAAGGCGGCAGCGGCATCTACCTCGCCGCGGCGCTGGGTCCGTCCCTCGACCCCGGCGCCGGCATCAACCTGCTCAAAGGCGTACGCCCCCCGGCGCTGCAGGCCGCGCGCTCACTGCTCGGCTCGGGACGTTTTGGCCTCACGGTGCAGGGCCAGGAACCCGGCGGCGTGTTCGTGGAGGCCCAGGTCATCGCCACCTGGCAGGGCGAGCGGCACGTGGGAGAAGCCGTGATCCAGGGCAAGCACGACCGCGTGATCTGCATCCGGCGAGACGGTCGGACACGCTACGGCCGCGAGGAACCCTACGAGGCCACCGATCCCGACGCCATGGCCGAGCTCGCGCGCTGCGATCTCCCGGCGTTGATCCGGCTGGCCACCGGCCTCGACGAGGATGGCCGGCGACACGTGCTGGCCGGCGTGTCCCTCAACCGGGAGGCCGCGCGGGTCGGCCTCGTCGAAAAGCTGGGCCTCGGCGTGGGCGCGCACCTGCGGTCCCTCATCAACGCCGGCGTCCTGTCGGACGACGTCCCAACCCGGGCGAGCCTCCTGGCCGCCGCGGCAACCGACGCCCGGATGTCGGGCCACGACCTGGAGATCATGAGCTCCAGCGGCTCGGGCAATCAGGGCCTCATGGCGGTGCTGCCCCCGGTGGCGGTGGCCGAGGCCATCGCCGCCGAGGCGGAGGGGAGCGTGCCCGAGGCCGCACCGAATCCCAACGGCGCGTGCGCAATGAACGCAATGAACGAGCGCCGCCTCGCCGAGGGCGTCGCCCTGGCCCACCTGGTCACCGGGGTGATGACCGAGCACGCCGGCCTGCTCTCGGCCCTGTGTGGCTGCGTGGTCAAGGCCGGGCTCGGCGCCGCCGCGGGCTGCGCCCACGTGCTCGGCCTCGATGCCGACGGGGTGTTCGCGGCCCTGCGCAACATGGCGGGCAACCAGACCGGGGAGATCTGTGACGGGGCCAAGGTGGGCTGCGCGGTGAAGCTGTCCACCGCCGCTCGCGCCGCCGTGATCAGCGCCTACCAGGCCCGCGACGGCGTAGCCATCCCTCCCAGCAACGGCATATTGGCCGCCACGGCGGGGGAGCTGTTCGCCAACATCGGCGAGGTGGCCCGCTCCATGGGCGCGGTGGATCACGCCATCGTGGCCCTGATGGAGAAAAAGCAGCTCCGCCAGGCGAAGGGCGATTGAGCCATGGACCGCCGCGCGCACAGGGAGCCCCGTCTCGACCCTGACGCCTCGCCCCGGGAACAACCTCTGGAGGCGCCCCCCAGCGTCGAGGCCCTGCTGACCCGCTGTCGCCACCTGGCCGGTCGGTCCCTGGGGGAGCTCGCGGCCGGGATCCTCGATCAGGAGGGGGCCCCCGGGGAGGGCGTGCCCTTCGACCTGCGGCGGCACAAGGGTTGGACGGGGCGGCTGCTGGAACGGTGCCTCGGCGCGCCCGCGGACAACCGGTCCGGCCCCGATCTGGCGGAGCTGGGCGTGGAGATCAAGACCCTCCCCCTCAACGAGAGCGACCGCCCGCGAGAGAGCACCTACGTCACCCGGGTCCCCCTCAACGTCGCGGCGCTTTACGCGGGTCCGCTCGACTGGCGGGAATCCACCGTCTACCAGAAGCTGCGCTGCGTGCTCTGGATCCCCGTGCAGGCCGCCCCTGGCCTCCCCATCGCGCAGCGGAAGGTGGGCCAGGCCTTTCTTTGGCGCCCGAATCGAGACGAGGAAAAAACGTTGCGCCGGGACTGGGAGGGCCACCTGCATCGCATCCGCGAAGGCGAGGTGGACGCCATCACCGCCCGCGACGGGCGGGTGCTCCAGATCCGACCCAAGGCCGCCCACGGGCGCCAACGCACCTGGGGCACGGGCGACCACGAGTCGGTGATCCTGACACAGCCGCGCGGTTTTTATCTGCGCGCCTCCTTCACCGCCCATCTGCTGCAGCGCTACTTTTTCGACGCGGCGCCGTGATTCGAAGAGCGCGTCTCGCGTGCGGCGAGGCGGGCCACCTTGCGCCACAGTCGATCCCGCCGATGGAGCAGCTCGGCGCGGTGGGCGAGATCCAGCCCGGGCCGCGGCGTCTCCGTCTCCGTCTCCGTCTCCGTCTCCGTCTCCGTCTCCGTCTCCGTCTCC
>CAYFWA010000096.1:9625-13378 GCA_964346625.1 uncultured Myxococcales bacterium | reverse complement strand
AGAGGGGAAGAGGGGAAGAGGGGAAGAGGGGATTGAGCCGCGTGCTGATCTCGTGCTGGGAGGGTGGCTTGCATACCTGCTGCTGTCCGTCCGCCGGGAGGCGGACGGACAGCAGCAGGGGAAAAGGGGTACGCGGCGGACAGAATGGGTTAGAACCAAGGACTGGAGGTCTTCTCGGCGGTGAAGCCGGTGGTGAGCCGGATCTCGGCGCCGAGCAGCGCGATGCCGGTGGTCTCGGCGTAGGCCGCCCCCCACAGGCAGGCGCCCCGGTAGACCACGGTGATGAGCCCGTCGGAGTACTGGCGCGCGTCCATGGTGTTCTCCTCGGGATCGTAGGCCCCGTCGTAGACGATGTCGGCGTCGGCGTAGGAGCCGGAGACCAGGACGCAGTTGGCCGTGGGGATGGCGATGCCGCCTGAAAGCGCCACGCCGATGACGTAGTCCGGCTTGCTGCCGGGCTCGGGGTTGGGGGGATCGGGCTCGGAGATGGAGCCGAGGGTGGTCTTTTCCACCTCGATCACGTCCCCGTCGCAGATCTCCTCGCTGCAGTCCACGCCGGTGTCACCGCCGCACTCGCCGGCCGACTCATCGGGCAGGCGCCACTGACCGTCGCACTCCTGATCCCGCACGGTCATGTGCACCTGGTGCGGGCGATCGGTGAACCGCCGCTGCTCGAACTCGACCTCGGCGGGAAACAGCTCGCTGGGGCACGTGATGAGCGGATCGTCACAGTTGAGGTCCAGCTCCACCGGCGTCCCGTCGTGGGTGAAGCCCACGGTCCCCGAGGCGCCGTTGATCTGCCCCACGTACACCGCGCCGCCGATGTCGATCTCCACGTCGACGACATTGTCGTAGGACACCTCCCAGGTCCCCCGCACATCTGGCGCCGGAACATCCGAAAAGAAGCCCTCGGCGGCCGTGCCGCAGCGACCGGGGGCCATGCAGCAGGCGCCAGCGAAACCAAGGACCAACAACGTGGGCAGAAGCGGGCGTTTCATCAGACTCCTCCTTTTAACGAACCGTTTGTTCTCCGGCCAGGGGCTGCGCGCAGGTGGCAGGCCGCGGTGCACCCGATCCCTGGCGGCTCGAGCGCAGCGCCACCTCGAGAGCCATGGGATTGCGGCTCCCTGGAGGCGACGATTGCCGCCGTGTCTGAGCGGTCAGTATATCAATTGTACTCGGCCAAACGAAAAACCTTGATGCCTTCGAGGGGCGCCGCGCCTTTTGGGGCCGGCCGACCCTGGGCCCTGCACCCCAGGTCACGGGGGCAGGCGCCCGGGCCGAGAGCGGATGGCGCGTCGGCTCGCGCCGCGGAGCGCGGTCTGCCTCCCGCGTCCGAAGATGGGAAGGGGCGAACGGGCAGACGGGGGAAAACGGGTCAGCGCTGCTTGAGCCATTTCCCGAAGCCGAGCAGGGCGAAAGCCAGCCCGGCACCGGCCAGCGCGGCGTAGGTGATGGCCAACGACGCCCGCTCGTCGGCCGGCACCGCGCCAAAATCGGTGGTGAGGGTGGCGACACCGGCGGCGGCCAGCATCCCCACGCCCAGCCAGAGCGGCCAGGGCACGCCGCGGCCCCTGCCCCGCCGTTGGCGCGCCGTGGTGGATGCCGAGTGCGGAGCCGCCCCCCCCGCCCCCGGATCGAGGGGCGCGCCGATGGGGACCACGACGCTGATGCGAAGGCACCGCGGACAGCGCGGCCGCGTGGCCGTCGACTCGAAGGGCTGGTCGCAGTGCTGGCACCGGTAGTACATGACCCCTTCGCATTACTACCCCAGCCACGCCACGGCCGGCAAGGGCATGGCGGTTCGCGGCCACCGTGATTGATTCGCCGCATGGTCTGTGGTTCCATGGTCCGATAACGCTGTCCCCCCCCCAGGCGCGCCGCGCCGAGGGGAGTCCCGCACCGGGGCCACGCGCGCTCGCACCGGGACCGCCGCCAGGCATCGAAAACCGCTGAGCAGCCCTTCGAAGGGAACCCCGACCCTGGCCTCGCCAGGGCCTTTTCGCCGAGGGCTGCGGCAAGCCGCAGGAGAGACACCATGCTCTGTCCGAAATGCAACGTCGAGATGAGCCCGAAGAGCTTCGACGAGGTCGAGGTGGACCGCTGCTTCGGATGTGGGGGGGTGTGGCTAGACAAGGGGGAGCTCGAGCAGATCGACGACAAGAACATCGCCACCCTCGTGGACGTCGTGGGCAATACCGCCAAGACCGAGATCATGGACCGGATCCCCGCGCACTGCCCCCGCTGCGACAACGACATGATCACCTTGCGGGGGGCCAACGACGTGCCCTTCGACTGGTGTGATCAGTGCGAAGGGATGTTCTTCGACCGGGGAGAGCTCGCCGCGATGAACGTCTTTTCGGAGGAGTGAGCCGCGGGCTCGAGCTTTTTCTTTCGTTACTCCTCGTCGGTCCCGGCCACGCCCGCCGCGCGATCGATGGCTTCCGCGGTGGTGCCCGGCGGCGGCTCGTCGATGCCAAAGGGGTAGGTCTGCGTGTCTCGCGGCGCCTTGCGGATCCGGGGCTGACTGGTGGTGGTCGGTGTCCTCGGTCGATGGGGTCCGGAGTCGCCGGGCGCGGCCGGGGCGGCCGGGGCGGCCGGGGCGGCCGGACCGTGCGGTGGTCGATCCACGATGAGCGCGGAGTCGCCGGGGCGGGGGGCGCCGGACACCTCTGGCAGGTCGAGTGGCTCCAGGGGCTTGGTCTCCCGGCGGGACCCTCCGCCCTCCGGCGCGTCGAATTCGCCAGTGGCGGGGGGCATCCCAGCTACACTGGCGTCGGCCGGGTCCGACGTCGGCCGCGCCACACGCACCGTGCCCACTGCGTCCGGCGCCGGGGCGCGCGGTGACCCCTCGGCCAGCCCGGCGCCGGTCCCTGCCGGGTCCGGCGTCGGCCGCGGCACGCGTACCGTACCCACCGCATCCGGCGCCGGGGCCCGCGGCGGCGCCTCGGCCGGTCCGGCGCCGGCGGACGCCGGGTCCGACATCGGCCGCGCCACGCGCACCGTGCCCACCGCATCCGGCGCCGGGGCCCGCGGCGACGCCTCGGTCGGTGCCGACCCGGCGGCCGAGGCCACGACGGGGTGCTCCTCGCTGGGCCGCAACCGCAGGGTCGTGGTGAGGTCGGCCTCGGTCCGTGGGGCGGCCGAGCCCGTTGAGCCCGCCGAGCCCGCCGAGCCCGCCGAGCCCGCCGAGCCCGCCGAGCCCGCCGAGCCCTCGGGTGCCGGGGATTGTTCCGAAGGGGAGCCGATCCTTTGGCGGAGCTCACCGAGCCCTTCGGCCACGGTCTGCAAATGGGAGCTGGACTGTTCGAGCTCGGCTGCGATCCGGCTCAAGGCGTCCGCGAGGCGATCGGGCTCCATGCGTCGAGCATAGAAGCCGGGGTGGGGAGAGTCAACGGCCAACGTGAGGGCTCGCGATGGTAACGTCTTCGAGGACCGAGGACGCCGAGGCGGCGGCTGTGCCAAGGAGCGCGGCAGCCGAATATCAGGGAATTCTTTCCTTTTTCGAGACGAGCCCGGGCCAGCGCGAGCCCCGCGATCAACCACCCGTGGCCTGCGGGGTCATCGGCAAGGCCGCGCAGATAAAGCGCCAAGGAAACTGAGCAGGAGACGCCCGTGGGAAGCTCACTCAAGGAGTACAAGAAAAAGCGCGGTTGGAGCCGGAGAGCAAACGGCCGCCTCGGCAGGCTCGGTCCAGCTTGGAATCAGCCCGGATTGGAATCAGCCCGGATTGGAATCAGCCCGGATTGGAAT
>CAYFWA010000096.1:0-9525 GCA_964346625.1 uncultured Myxococcales bacterium | reverse complement strand
TTGGAATCAGCCCGGATTGGAATCAGCCCGGATTGGAATCAGCCCGGATTGGAATCAGCCCGGATTGGAATCAGCCCGGATTGGAATTGGCGGGTGGATCGTCCCGGGGGGAAGAGGGAGGGGGGTCGCCGTCGGGCTCGGGATCATCTTCCGAGCGATGCCAGGGGGGGTTCTGCAGGAGGTTGATGCCCAGCATGAGCAACACCCCCACCGACGCGCCCACCAGGGACCAGAAGACCACCGTCCAGACCGCCTCGAGATCCGCTTCCATGACCGCGCTGGCCCTCACCGCCCGCCGCCGCGCCGCAGGGCGCGGGTCACGAGGTTCAATAGCAGCGTGAGGCCCAGGCTCACGAGCAGGGTCCACCCCAGGTCGATGGAAACCCCCATGGCGCGGGCCACCAAGGCGAAGATCACCACCACCCCCGCCACGACGCCGAGGGTGCCGAGCAGGCTTTTCATGAGCCGGGGCCGCCCGCGGCTGCCGTGGGCTCTCCCTCCACCAGCAGGATCGCCCCGGTGGGACAGCGACGCGCCACCTCACGACAGCGCGCCTGGAGCTTGGGCGGGACCTCCGACTGCCGGGCGATGGCCTTCTTGGAGCCAGGCTGAAACCGAAACAGCTCCGGGAGCTCCTGTACGCAGATGCCGCTGGTGTCGCAGGTGGCCTGGTTGACGGCGACCTTCATCACTTTCATCTTCGTCTCCTGTGCCGGCCGTATCCCTCGGTACGGTGATCCCATCCCGAACCGGGGTGGCTCCCCGGCCGACCCGATGCAACGCCGCCCCAGAGGCGGGGCGGCTCCCCGGCCGACCCGGTGCAACGCCGCCCCAGAGGCGGGGCGGCCCCGCGGCCGAGGCTCCGGGTCCCAGCGGAAGAAAAGCGCCGGTGCGCATGGCTCGTCTTTACTTACCGCGCCCCGGAGCCCACCGCAACCTCCACCACCACGGCGGTGCAGTTGTCCTCGCTGCCGTGGGCCCGGGCGGCCTCCAGCAGGGCGGCGGGTCGAGTCGTGAGCTCTCCTTCCACCCGGGCCACGATGGCGGCTTCGTCCTCAGCGTTCAGCAGCTCGGACAAGCCATCGGTGCACAGCAAAAACCGATCGCCGGCTTCGAGGGGGACCGTGCGCAGCTCCACCCTCACGTCGGAATCGATGCCCAGGGCCTGGGTCAAGACGTGTGAGAACTGACTGGCCTGTTCGTGCTGGACGTCCACATCCAGATCGCTATGCTCGGCCACCTCCTGCGCGAGGGTGTCGTCCCGGACCAACAGCGCGGCCTGGCCGTGGTGCACGTGGTAGATCCGCGAGTCGCCCACGTCGGCCACCAGCGCCCGGTCGCCGAGGCCCAGCAGCAGCGACAGGGTGGCTCCCATGCGCAGGTGCCTGGGCATCCCCTCCCCCCGCTCGTGCAGCGCCCGGTTGGCCTGCTGGACGATCCGCTGAAGCGTCTCGGCGATCTCGGCGCTGGGGAGCAGCCCTTCGCGGGCGCGCGCGAACAGGGTGGCCTGCTCCTGCACCCCCTTGGTCACGGTAGACACCACCAGATCGGCGGCGAAGTCGCCGCGCCGGTGGCCGCCCATGCCGTCGCAGATCACGTACAGACCCAGCTCGTCGTCGACGTGAAACCGATCTTCGTTGCGGTCTCGGGCGGGTCCCTTGTCGCTCTTGCCGCTGCCGATGAGCTCAAGCATGGGGCGCCTCCTGAAGGGGAGTCCGGGTGAGCTCGGCGCGCGGGCCCTCCCACTGTGGGGCGAACTCCGGATCGATGAGCCGCTGGCCGCGAGCCAGACCGTTGATCTCGGACACCTCCTCGTCGGTGAGCTCGAAGTCGAAGACCTCGAGGTTCGATCGGATGTGCGCCGGGTCGGCGCTGCGGGGGATGGCGGCCACCGCCGGCTGCTGAAGCAGCCAGCGGAGGGTCACCTGCGGCGCGGTGCGCCGATGCTCCGCGGCGATGCGCTGGATCGTGGCCTCCTGCAGCACGGCACCCTGGGCCAGGGGGCTGTAGGCCGTGACCACCACCTCGAGGGCTCGGGCCGTGTCCAGCACTCGCTGCTGGGATAAAAACGGATGATACTCCACCTGGTTGCACCCCACGTCAGCTAGATCCCGGGCCTCATCCAACAGCGCCGGGGGAAAGTTGCTCACCCCGATGTGCCGGGTCTTGCCCGCGAGCTGCAGCTCCTTGAGCGCGTCGAGGGTCTCGGCCAGCGGGACGTGGGGATTCGGCCAGTGCACCAGCAGCAGGTCCACGTAGTCGGTCCCCAGCCGGCGCAGGCTGTGGTCGGCGCTATTGAAGACCCGTTTGCGCGTGAGCTGGTCCCACCAGATCTTGGTGGTGAGAAAGACCTCGTCCCGTGAGACGGTGGAGGATCGCAGGGCGGCGCCCACCTCCCGCTCGTTTTCGTAGACCGCCGCCGTGTCCACGTGCCGGTATCCGGCCGAGAGCGCCTCCAGGACGGCGTCGCGACAGGTGGCGCCGCGCAGCTCGTGGGTGCCGAATCCAAGGGCGGGCATGGGCTGGCCATTGAGCGTGACGTGGTGCATGAGCTCATTCTCCTTTGGTCCGTCGAGTCTGGCTTCGCACAGGCGTTATCGGCCGCGGGAGGCCACGACTCGGGGGGGCATCGGGCGAGCGCCCTGGATGGAATCGAGCCGTTCGTTCCGAGGAACCCCCGCTGTTCATGGGATCCGATCAAGCAAGTTTCCTGCCAGGCTTTGGGTCGTTCCATGGATCCGAGGCCGCGCCCCGCTCCCCGAGCCCATGTAATCCCGCCCGCGACGCGCTCGGAAGACGTGAGGCTTGCCCGCGGGGGTGCGTTCGCGCGACGGGACAAACGCTCACCCGGCGATTGCAGGCGGGGCTGTCCCATCCGTGCGCCGCCGTGTGTCACCGATGACCCGAAGCGCTTCGTCACGACGAACCGTCGCCCCCCCACAGCCCCCCCGATGATGTCGACCGCGCACCGCCACAGGTCGAACCGCGCTCCAGGATCGCTGGCACAAATCTCGCAGCGCCCCGTGGCTCAGTCCACAGAGCACCCTTGCCCCGCGCGGGAGGCCAGCCCCCGGTGAGAGCCCCCACTCCCCCAACGGGGGCTGCGCTGAGGGAGCGCGACAGGCGCCGAGCCACGCGAGGAGATCAAGGGTCGCCTCGTGACCACCACGATCAACGGAGGTGATCCCCTTGTCACGACACCAGCTACAAACGTATCTGAGAGACCGCAAACGCTGGAGTCGACCTGCGCCGAGGCCGGTTGAACCCCGGATCCCCCGACTCTCCTCTCTGTCTTTCAACCGGTCTCGTGGTCGGGGTCGGTCTCGGTGGCCTCTTCCAGGATCCGGGAGCCCAGCTCCTCGGGAGGGACCGTTAGATCGTCGCGGCGGGGAACCCCGCCCAGCTTGCGCCGATCCCCAGCCAGCGGCGTGGCGCCCGCCTCGCGAAACGATCCCTCGGACATCCCCCCCACCTCCTCGGGATCCAGGTGGGGCACCTCCCCGGGCAGCGGATCGGGCAGCGAGGTCTCCACCGGGTCGGCCGGAGGGCCGTCCCCTTCGGCCGCGGCCTCCTGGGCCGGCTCGGCTGGGGTCGCGCGGGTCTCGGCCTCCTGCTCGTCCACCTCGCGGGGGTCGGGATCCAGGCCGGGCTCTTCGGTACGATCTCGATCGGTCATGGTCTTTTCTCCTGGCGGCACCATGGCCTCCTCCGGGGAGAAGCCCTCGAGGCCACCGAATCGTCTCGTCGCGGTGATGGCAACCGCGCGAGGGAGGGTCCCCTGCTGCGCGATTGCCGCCCTTTTGCGACCCTGCAATTGTGGTTCCAGAGGATCCGGCGCCGAATCGGGTGATTCACTACCGACTCGCTCTCCTCGGTGGTAAAGCCCGTGCCGGTCATGGCCGAGCGCGCCTGGAAGTGCGCCACGCCCTCGTCGAGCCCAGTGAGGATCAACGCCTTGGCCGCCACGCGCGCGACCACCAGGGACAGCCCCAGGGTCGTAATGATGGCGAAGGCGCCGACGATGCCGAGCATGGATCTCCTGACCCGGGCAGTCCCGGTGAGTCAGACCGGGCGACGCGGACCAGGCGACGCAGACCGGGCCGGCCCGTGGCCGCGTGCCGTGGCCGTGTTGCGGCCGGAAAATACCCCTGACAAGCAACAGTCGTTCCGGACAGCTGCGCTCGCCTCGCCCCCCATGTTGGGACGGACACGTCCGGTTTTTATGAGACAGCGGGATCCCACTGTCCGATTTGCCCGCGCCATCGGCCCCGCTTCGCGCTCGAAGCCGGGACCGCAGCGCCCCCCGGCGGGCGGAGCCGTCTCCGGCGTCTTCCGGCGATCAGCCGGCGGCGATCAGCCGGCGGCGATCAGCCGGCGGCGATCAGCCGGCAGGTTTCGGTGGTTTGGTGTGCTGGCTGCCCAGCACGGGGACCTCGTCGCCCAGCACGTCCTGGACGTAGAGCCGCTGCACGCAGACGATGATGGCGACGGTGAGGGGCGTGGACAGCAGCACCCCCAGCAGGCCGAACAGCACCCCCATGGCGAGCTGCGCCCCGAGCAGCACCGCCGGGGGCAGCGACACGGCTCGCTGCTGGATGAGCGGGGTGATGAGGTTTCCCTCCAAGGCCTGCACGCCGGCGTAGATGGCCAGCACCACGAGCACGTGGCTCCAGCCCAAAGGTAACGCGATGAGCAGCGCCGGGATCACCGAGGTGATGGGGCCGATGAGTGGAACGAAGGCGAACAGGCCGGCGATGAGCCCCAGCGCCAGGGGCAGCGGGATGCCGGCGATCCACAGCGCCACTCCGGTAAACACCCCCACGGCCACCATGGACAGCAGCCGGCCCACGAGCCACCACCGCAGGGCGCGGCCCAGCGCGTGCTGCAGGGCCTGCGCCCGCTCCCGTTTCCTCAGCGGGACCAGGTGCAGCGCGCCTCGCAGGTAGAGCCCCGGATCCAGGGCCAGGTAGGCCCCGATCAGCAGGATGGCCACCAGCGCGGCCCCACCCGACATCAGCGAGGAAAAAATGCCCTCCAGCGGCCCCAGCAAACCGCTCACCGCCGTAGATGAATCCACGCCGTTTTCGGGCATCCACTGCAGCAGGCGCGTCCCCCAGGTCTGCGCTTGCACCTTGGCCTCCAACTCGGCCAAGACGTCGGGCGCGCGCTGCAGCAGCACCCGGATCTGCGTCATCAACCTCGGGCCGATCAGCCAGATCAGCGCACCGGCCGCCACCCCGTGGAGCGCGATCACCCCCAGGAAGGCCAGCAGCCGGGGCAGGTGGAGGCGGCGGACGGCTAGGTCCACCTCTCCATCGAGATATACGGCCACCAGCACCGCGGCGAAGAGGATGAGCAGCACCGAGCCGAGCCAGATCAACCCCATGACGCCCACGGCGACCCCACCCACCACCAGCGCGGCGGTCAGGACCCGGCGCGAAAAACGGCTCGGGGCGCGATGAGCCCCCCCTTCTCCCTTGTTGCCCTCGTTGCGCTCTGTGGCCGGCGCGGCGGTGTCCTGCGCCGCGGGCGTTTCCGTCTTCTCGGGGCTATCGTCCGGAGGCTCAGACACGGGTCCGATCCTTGAAGCGGGATCTCAGCGTCTGTGGGGTGAAGATTCGAAACCGCTGGGCCGTGGGTGATCCGTCCCAGACCGGGATCGAGCCGGAAGACGAGCCAGGGTGGCTCGCTCGCCCAGGACGCAGGTCGACCGCCGGGGCGGGCTCACTGGCTCCCACAGGCCTCGCGCAGGCTCAGCAGCGCCGGTAGGCGCACCGCCGGAGGCTGCGGCCGCGTCCGTCGCTGAAGCGCGCACCGCTGGCGCTGTTGGCGTCGCTCGCGAGCGTCCTGCAAAGCGCTCGACAGGGCCGCGATGCTCACCTGCAGCAGCGGATATCGCACGGCCGGGACGCCGCCGAGCAACTCCTCTAGATCCACCGCGCTCAGATGACGGGCCTCGCCCAGGTTCACACCCTCGAGGAGCTGGGTGAGCACGGACCCGGCGGCCACGAGCACCGGCGGGCCGCCGGAGCGAAACGTCGCCCGGCGGATGCACCGAGTGCCGGGGACGAGCTGGAGATCGAGCTGGATCCAGGCCGTGTGATCCGCGGACTCAGCCTCCCCGCGCGCGTCCACCCGGAAAAGCGGCGCCGTGCCCCGCGGTGCGGCGGCGTGCAAGATGGCGCGGGCGCCATAGGTCTCGAACTCGTGGGCGTGGGCGTGGGACAGATACATCGTCTCCTCCAAAGCGCTGGCAACCAGATCCGCGTCGGCCTTCCTCGATCCGCTTCGTCCGCCATGACCGACCTCAGGGGAGTGAGCCTCGCAAAGGGATTCATACGGATCTCTGTCTTGCCTCTCGTGGTCACTCACCGGTGTTTCCTCTGATTTTCGTAACCTGCAATCGACGTGCCACAACACCAGGCCATGTCGGTGAAGGGCCGGCCATGCGCCGTGACGACGCGCCTGGCCAGCGCTGGCCCAACGCCGCCGTTCCACGGGACAAAGGGCTCCCGCGGCCGCAAAGACGGCCTGTGGGGCGCCCGCACCCTCGTAACCCCACGCCCCGCAGTTTTCCGCGGCGCATGGCGCAGGGTTTGCATGACGGTTGGCCTGCGAGGGGCGGGCCCTGGCAAGAGGGTGAGCGGATCGGCGCACGCTCGAGGGCCGCACGCGGCCTTTACCCGGCCGGCCTCGTCGATGGCGGGGCGGAGCCGGTGGATCCCTGCCCCAACTGCTCGCCCCGGTTGCTGGCCCTGATTGCTGGACCCGACTGCGCTTGGATTGCCGCGATCCTGCTACGCGGAGACACCTGGATGGATGCCAAAATCGCCACCCTCACGTTGAACCCGGCCATCGACAAGTCCTGCACGGTGTCGAAGGTGCGGGTGGACCAAAAGCTGCGATGCTCTCCTCCGCAAAGAGAGGCCGGCGGAGGAGGGATCAATGTCTCCAAGGCTCTATCCGCCCTGGATCGTCCGGCGCGCACCCTATGGTCGCGAGGTGGGCCCCAGGGCGATCACCTCGAATCCATGCTGCGCGAGGCAGGGCTGGAGCAACACCCCATCTCCATCTCCGGCTTCACGCGGGAAAACCTCGTGGTCTACGAAGCAGAGTCCGACGACCAGTACCGCTTCGGCATGCCCGGCCCCGCCTTCGAAGCCGCCGACACCGAGCGCTGGATCGCGGCCGTGACGTCCCTGTCGCCTCCTCCAGAGTACCTGGTGCTCAGCGGCAGCCTCCCGCGGAGCGTGGACGAGGATTTCTACGCCCGGATCATCGACGCGGCCCCGCCGTCCACGCGGGTGCTGCTCGACACCTCGGGGGCGCCGCTGCGCCGGGCGCTGAAGCGGGGCGTCTACGCGGTCAAGCCCAACCTCCGGGAGCTGGCCCAGATCGCCGGCCGGGACATGGAGTCCGACGATGACATCGAGCAGGCGGCCGCCGAGATCCGGCAGCAGGGCCAAGCCGAGGTGGTGTTCGTCTCCATGGGTCAGTCCGGGGCCTACGTAGACGCTCCGCAGACACGCGCCCACTTGCGCGCCCCCACCGTGAAGGTCCGCAACCGCGTGGGCGCCGGCGACAGCATGGTGGCAGGCCTGGTGCTCGTGCTCGCCGACGGCGCCTCCCCTTGGGAGGCGGCGCGGTACGGAGTGGCGGCCGGCGCGGCGGCGGTGATGCGCCAGCGGACCGGCCTTTGTCGCCGCGAGGACGTGAAGCGACTGCTGTCGCGCGTGGGCGAGGCCTCACCATGAGCGGTCCGTTCCACGCCGACGCCGGACCATCTGTTCCCCCGCGATCTGGCCACCCGCGACGCGAGGAGAGTCATCATGAGCGCACCGAACATCGACGTCGCTGAGGTTCCCCCGACCCCATGGGAGGCTCCCGAAACGACGTTGCTACAGATCCACCACCTGTCCCTGACGCGGGGAGGAACTCGCATCCTGGATGACGTCTCCCTCGATCTATGGCCCGGCTACGTCCACGCCATGGTGGGACCCAACGGAGCGGGAAAGTCCACCCTGGCCTCGGCCATCATGGGACTGTCGGGCTACCGCGAGCACGAAGGGGAGATCTTGCTGCTGGGCGAGCCCATCCACGGGCTCACCGTGGATGAGCGCGCCCGCCGCGGCATCACCCTGGCGTGGCAGGAGCCGGCGCGCTACGAAGGGCTGTCGGTGGAGACCTTCCTGACGGCGGGCCGCGCCCCCGACGGCCCAACGCCGGGCGGGGCCCTCGAGCAGGTGGGCCTGAGCCCCAGCCGCTATCTGCACCGGCGCGTGGACGACAGCCTCTCGGGGGGCGAACGCAAGCGGGTGGAGCTGGCCTCCATCCTCACCATGCGGCCGCGCCTGGTGTTGATGGACGAGCCGGACTCGGGGATCGACGTAGAGGCCCTGCAGCGGATCTTCGCGGCCATCGACACGCTGCGCAAACGAGGGGTGACGGTGATCCTCATCACCCACAGCCGCACGGTGTTGGCCCAGGCCGACCACGCCTTTTTGCTGTGCCACGGCTGCCTGGTGGACAAGGGACGGGCGAGCCGCATCGCGGCCCAGTACGAGCAGGGCTGCGAGAGCTGCCAACGCCCCAACGACCCGCTGGCGGAACCCGACGAACCGGAGGCACCCGCTGGGTGAGCGGCGGCGGACCCGCCCCCCGGACGAACCCGTGGCGGCCGCCACGGGCTTTCGGAGCGCCCTGGCCGCGAGCCCGAGGATACAGGAGCACGAGTCACCATGAAGGAAGAACCCCTTGCGGGCGATCAAGCGCTGGTGGAAAAGCTCTACGCGAGCGCCGGCGATCACTGCGTGAACCAGCCGGACGTGGCCCACCTGGAGGTCCACGGCGACGAGGTGGTGGGGCTGCACCAGGTGCCGGGCCTCGAGATGCAGGCGGTCCACGGCATCGAGGGGCTGCGCACCACCTTGCGCGTACAGCAGGGCGCGCGCATCGCCCAGCCCGTGCGGATCTGCTTCGGTCTGCTGCCCGAGCGGGGCCGTCAAATCATCGACATGCAGGTGGTGCTCGAGGACGACGCCTCCGTGGCGGTGCTCGCCCTGTGCACCTTCCCCAACGCGGTGGAGGTGGAGCACCGCATGGAGGCCGACATCCAGCTCGGGCGCGGGGCCGAGTATCAATACCTCGAGCGTCACGTGCACGGCGAGCAGGGCGGCCTCGAGGTGGTTCCGCACGCCCAGGTGACCCTCATGGAGGGGGCGCGCTTTCGCACCGACTTCGAGCTGCTGCGCGGCCGCGTGGGATCGCTGGACATCGACTACCGGGCCCGGGCGGCCGCGGACGCCGTGCTGGAGCTCTCCGCGCGCATCGCCGGGCGGGCCGACGATCGGATCCGAATCCACGAAGAGGCCGCCCTCGACGGCGACCGTGCGCGGGGGGTGCTGGTGAGCAACGTCGCCGTGCGCGACGATGCCGTGGCCGAGATCCGAAACACGTTGGTGGCCGCTGCGCCGGGCGCCCGGGGCCACGTGGACTGCAAGGAGATCGTCCAAGACCGGGCCGTGG
>CAYFWA010000095.1:11858-13522 GCA_964346625.1 uncultured Myxococcales bacterium | reverse complement strand
ACGCCAGCGCGGACGCCATCCTGGTGGGGAGCTACGGCGGGCAGAACCGGCTATATCTGCGAAGGAGGCCCTGAAGGCATGCGAGCATGGATCACCGATGGAACCTCGCGGGCGCGCCTGGCCACGGCCGCGGCCACGGCCGGGGTGGCGTTCGCCTGGTGCCTGCTCGCGGGCTGCTCCGGCCGGCCAGCCGGATACGCCGGGGAGGACGCCACACGACCGCTGCTCGACGCCGGTACCGGCCCCGACGCTGCCGCGGTCGCAGATGCGGCGCCGACCCCGGATGGGAGCGGTTGCGTGGAGGTGCCCACCCGCTTTCCCAGCTCGGAGAGCTATCCCGACTGGGATAACCGGTGGTTTTGTGACGATCACTGGTACTGCTACAGCAGTTTATACGTACCGCTCGAGGGGTGCGAGGGCCAGCCGTACATCTTCCAGGACGAACGCTGCCTGGACTGGATGCTGGATCAATTCGTTCCGGAAGAGCTCGAGTTGTCCGCTTCTAAGGTCGCGGATCTCGAGCGTGAGACCGTGGTGGTCGTCGAGCATCATGACTGTTTTCCCGAGATCTGCGACGCGATGCGATGCCCGGGCGCCCTCACTGTCTCGGTTCAACCCGGGGAATGTACGGATTTACTGATGGTGCAAATGTTAGCGTCGATGATCGTAGTACCCAAGACCGATCGCGAAGAGATCACAATCGCCTGTTATGACAAGTTGGATGGGGTATGTGCCCCAAGCCGCTGGGGAGAGCCATACAGCACCGGACATGTTCTTTGCTTCTAGCAGCTAGCAAATAGCACCGATACTGGACACTGCTTCTGACGCCGGCTCGGCCGGTGAACCAAGGGAAAAGTCCAGGGGGTAGGTGCATTAGATCTTCGGTAGTTTTGCGCGGGCTACCCGAAGAAGCTCGGGTCCACCACGAGCATGAGGATGTTGGCCGCGGCGTGCAGGATCACCGGCGCCACGATGGAGCCGCCCAGGTGGCGCAGCACCCCGAAGGCCAGGGCGGGGATGGCCACGGCGAGCCGCAGGGGGTTGAGATCCACCAGGAAGTGTCCCAGGCCGAAAAGCAGCGCGTGGAGGACCAGGGCCCAGCCGATCGGGGCGCCCCACAGCGTGCGGCGCGCCGGCCGCCAGCGCTCCAGGCGGCCCAGCAGGTAGCCGCGGTAGAAGATCTCCTCGGGGATGGCCACCACCACCACCTGGCCCAAAGCCTGCTGCCAGAAGTCCGGGGGCGTGCGCAGCGCCAGCCGCGCGGGCTCGCCCACCCACTTGTCGCAGCGCCGGCCCAGCGAGCCCAGCAGGCGCACCCCTTCGTCGCAGACGGCCTCGAAATACAGCACGTAGACCACCATGAACAGGCCCAGCACCACCACCGCCGTGCCCACCCCCCAGGCGAGGCCCCGCCCCAGGGGCCGCCAGTGGATGCCGTAGCGCGAAAGGGGCTCGCGCCGGCGATCCAGCAGGTGGATGGGGATCACCAGGAACACCAGCGCCACGAGCCCGCCGAGGTTCTGCTGAACGAAGGGCACCGCCTTGCCGAGCCAGAAGAGCCCGGCGCACAGGGCGGTGGCCACGGCGAAGGCCCCCAGCCCCTCGCGCCAGGCCGCCGAGGGGTCCGGCGGCGGCCCCGGGGCGTCCGGTCCTGGCGCTCCTGT
>CAYFWA010000095.1:6218-11758 GCA_964346625.1 uncultured Myxococcales bacterium | reverse complement strand
GCCCGCGTCCGGGGCGTCCGGTCCTGGCGCTCCTGTGCCCGCGTCCGGGGCGTCCGGTCCTGGCGCTCCTGTGCCCGCGTCCGGGGCGTCCTTCCCTGGTGCTCCTGCCTCGGCGTCCGGCGCGCGGGAGGAGCCGCCCTTCGATTTGTCGGTGGGGAGGCGGGTCAAAACACGAACATCAGCCGCATGCGCAGCGCGAAGATCCCGGGGGCCTCGTAGTCTCCGGAGACCTGCTTGCCAAAGATGAGATAGCCCATGTCGAAGCGGAAAAACAGGTGCCGCAGCTCGGGCGTGCCGCCCCAGGCGATGTCCACGCCCAGGTCCACCTCGGTGCCGATGTGATTGTCCTGGATGCGGCAGCCCACGCCCTTGGCACCCTCCTCGCAGCCCGTGAGCTTGAACAAAAACTCCTCGGGCCGGTGGCTCCAGGCGGTGAGCACCGCCAGCTTGAGGGTGACCAGGGGGTGCAGGCGCCAGCGGGCCCGGGGGTAGAGGAAGTAGGAGTTGAGCACCCCGCCGTTGGACTGCAGGCTCCGCGCCGGGGTGGGCACCCCCGCGACGTTGGAGTTGAGGCGCTGGGCCAGCGCCGTGGCCGAGCGCTCCCGCAGAAACATCCGGTACATGATGAGCCCCGGGGCGTAGTCCGGGTGCATGGGGCGCTGGCGGAAGGTCTCGTTGCCGTAGACCTTGTCCCCGGAGGCCTGCCCCACGTCCAGCCGCAGCGCGAGGGTGCTCATGGGATCGTAGCCCGCCCGGACCACCCAGCCGTAGATGAAGGCCTTGTCCACGTTGTCGCCGATGGGGATGCCGCGCCCCGGCTCGGTCTTGCCGAAGATGAAGTAGGACTCGGTCTCCAGCAGGTAGGGGCCCAGCCGCAGCTTGAGGTAGGGATCGATGATCCCGACCTTGGAGTCGGCGCCGCAGGCCGGCGGCGGATCGGGCCGCGTGCAGTCGAAGGCCACCGTCTGGCCGTCGATCACGTAGCGCAGGATGCCCTCCTGGCTGCCCATGCGGCGGTACACCGCGTAGACCCCCGCGGTGAAGGATTTGCGCTTCCAGCCCCGCAGCGACTTCACGTCGGCCAGAAACTCCGGGTTGCTGTAGGCCAGCACCAGCACGTGCTCGTCCACGTTGTTTTGCTGACGTGACAAAAACGACGACTCCCCGTAGGCGCGCTGGGCCTCGAGGTTGATGTCTTCCCAGTAGGGCTCCTCCACCAGGCGGTCGTAGGCGTAGGCCAGGATCAGATGAGAGGAGGGGTCCTTGGCGCCCGCCAGGGTCTTGATGATGGACAGGGGCTTGGTGGCGAACAGGATCCGGTCGTAGATGGAGGGGTGGTGGTTGTCCGCGAAGTCGTCGTCGATGCCGCCGCGGTGTTTGTCCAGCTCGCCACCGCCGTTGGACAAAAGCCCCATGCCCCATTGCGAAGGCATGCGGCCCACCCGAAGCTTTCCCAGCTTCAGGTCCAGATCCAGCCAGGCCCACCGCAGCTTGAAGGAGGAGGTGGTCTCCCCGAAGTCGTTCGTGTTGGTGGGGTTGCCCGCGAACAGGGGGGACTGGGCGCGGGCGTCGTTGTCGCCCCAGACCACGTGCTGCAGGCCGTCGAAGCGCAGGTAGAGGGTGGCCAGCTTGCCGATGGAGAGGCTGGGCTCCATCCGCAGGTGGTGGGTGAAGTACAAGGTATGCTCGAGCTTCTCGCGATAGATCCCCAGCGAGTTGGGGAGCACCGAGCCCTCGAGGTTGGCCAGGTCCTTGATGTAGGTCATGTCCGCCGAATAGTAGCCCTCCAGGCCGAGCTGAACCCGCAGCTTGCACCGCCAGCCGCGGCAGCGCTTCCCTGGCGCGGGGTGGCCTTCCGCCGGAGCCGGCATGGGACGCAGCCGCTCCCCGTCGCCCTCACCGTGCCCCGCGGCCGCATTGCCCGCGGCCGCATCGCCCGCGGCCGCATCGCCCGCGGCCGCATCGCCCGCGGCCGCATCGCCCGCGGCCGCATCGCCCTCGCCCTTTGGCGCCGGGACATTGCGGTCAGGCGGGGTGACCGGACGCAGCCGGGCCTCGGTCGGCTGACCCGCGGAGGTGGCCGGCGGGGTGGCCGGGGCCGCGGGGCGCAGCCGCTCGGCTGGTCGGCGGGGTGCGGTGGGCAGCGGCGGCGCGCCGGTGCCAGCCGACCCCGGCGCGGCGCCGGCACTGGCGCCGGCGGTGGCGCCGGCACTGGCGCCAGCGTCTCCCACGGGGGCCGCGCGCGTGGGGCGGGGGAGCAGAACCAGGACCGGGAGCAGCAGCAGGCTGGCGGCGAGGGGCAGGCGTCGCATGGGTCTCCTTGGATTCCGCGCAGGGGGCTTCGGCGCCCCGCAGGGGGTGGGGCCCGCCCGCGTCGCGCTCTGCGCCACGGGTGGCGAGCCGAAGCCTCCGATGGAGATGCGTTCCGCGAGGCAGCCGGGACCTCGCGAGGTTGGGGGATTATATCCAGCGCCGCGGGCGGGGAGTCAACCTCGGTGACAGAGGGTTCCTCAGGGGAGTGACGCGACCGGTCGGGCTGGCCTCCGCACCCGGACGCGCTATCCTGATCGGGATGACACGATCAGGGCAGCACCCCGATCCCGCGTGGGTCCACCGATCGCCGCTGCAGTCCGTGGGGGTGTGGATCGTCGTGACCGCCGTCGCCTTCGGCTTCCACGCTGCCTGGACCTACGTCGACGCGCACCAGCGCGCCGAGCGCGACGTTCGCATCGTGCGCGAGAGCAACGCCCCCTACATCCGGCACCAGGGCCGCGTACATCCCCAGGACGAGATCGTGGAGATGCTGCGCCGCCGTCCTTTCTGGGCCGCGGCGCCCTACGCCGCCCTCGCCGCCCTCATGGGCCTGTGTACCTGGCTGGCCTCCCAGCAGCCCGTGGCCGGCGCCGCCACCGCCCTGGCCATCGCGGTGCTCGGGGGGATCCTGCAGCTCCTGCGGACCCCCCGCATCGACGCCACCGCCGCCGGCTTTTTCGTGTTCCTGTGGTTGATCCTCATTCTGGGGGTCCGCTCGGCGGTGGGCTATTCCCGGGTCCACCGGGGCGACGACCCGACCCCTCCCGAGCCGGTGGAGACCTGACCCCTCTGACTCGTGTTTCGCCCTTCTGTCTGCTGCGAATGGCCGAAATCGCGCCTGGCTGCGTTGCTCCTGCGATTTCTGTCTCAACGTACCGCAAGTACGCCTTCGACAGAAATCTTGTCGCGCCTTGCCAGGCACGATTTCTGCTCGTTCTCGCGACGAAAGAAGGGCGAAACTCGAGTCTGAACGCGCTAGATGATCTCCTTCATCAGCACGTCGTCCTCGTTGAGCGAGCGGTAGAGCTTGCGGCGGAACTTACCCTTACGGGTCACCAGGGAGGCGGCCAAACGGTCGATGGCGATCACCGACAGCACGGTCTGGATGAAGGCCTCAATGAGATCGTCGAGGCCGAGGCCCAGGCGGTTGAAGGACTTGCGGTCCATGGGCAGCAGCCGGCTGGGGTCCGTGGTGAAGGTGCCGTCCGGCAGGGCCCTGGACAGGTTGGTGCCCAGCATGGACCAGGAGTCCATGCCCGGCTCGAGCTCGTCCACCAGGGGCTTGGGGGACTGGCGGGCGTACAGGGACACGGGCCGGTAGCCCCTGGCGGTGGGGCAGACCATGAGGCGCAGGTCCGCCACGTAGATCTCGCCCTTTTTGTTGGGCACGGTGCCCACGTGGTAGTACTGCCCCGTGCCCGCCCGGGAGCTCCAGTTGGCGTTGCCGATGAGGCTCTGCACGATGAACTGCTCGTAGGGGATGTCCTGCTCCTCGAACGTCTCGAGCTCCGCCTTGCTGGTGATGGTGTAGACCCCCTGGCCGGCGTTGGAGTAGGGCACCTTGATCACGCCGTGGCCCCCCAGGCTCTTGAGCCACAGCGGCAACTCCACCTTGGCCACGTCACGGATGGTGTAGGGCGTGCGGATCTGGAGGCCCGAGCCCGAGAGCTCCGCGTTGTAGAAGTCGTAGGCCTTGGCCGCCACGAGCTTGTTGCGTCCGCCGGCCAGACACGCCAGGACAGGGTTGGTGAGCAGGGTGCGCGTGATGGCCGGGATGCGGCTCCAGGGCCGCTGGGTCACGTAGCGATGGGCGGCGCGGATGGGATGCCACTCGCTGCGCTCGTCGCGCACGTGCATGATCTCGTGCTCGAACCGCACGGGGGGATCGGGATCGCGCTGGTAGAGCTCCACCCGCCACACGGGCTCCTGACAGACGTCCGCCATCACCGCCGCGTAGCCCGTGTTTTCCATCTCGTTTTTGTCGTAGACCACCGCGAGGTCCCCGCTGGGCAGCCGTAAGCGCTGGGTCAGGGGCTTGAACATCTCCTCCATGAGCACGCGGTAGCCCCCCTGCTCGTCGGTTTCGCGCAGCAGGGGCATGGACTTCTGGCCCGAGGGGCAGGAGTTGGTCTCGATCACTACCATCTGCTTGCGGCCCGCCACGGTGGTGACGTTCATCAGATCCGAGCCCGCCCAGTGCAGCCAGTGGGGCGTGTAGCGCAGGATGCGCTCGAGCACGGTCGGGATCACCGACGGGTGCAGGTGGCAGTACCGGGCGATGATCTGGTCCAGGCTCAGGTTCAAAAAGTGCGCCACCAGCGGGTGCAGCGGCGCGTTGAGCACCTTCTCGTAGTAGTGGTCCTCGTATCGGAAAGACCCCGGCGGAACGCGGGTGGCGAAACGTTTAAAGTGGTCGGTCATCTCCCGCTCTCCTGGTACTGGTCCTGCTCTGCTTTGGAGTCCTTGGAGTCTCGCAGCGGTCGGCTCGGATGCCCTCGGAGATCGCGGGTACCGGCCCCCGCGTTCGGGTGGTGACGGCGCTCTTCCCGTCCCCACCTGGCCAATCCTACCACCGTGCGGAAGGGGACGGTGTTCGTTTTTTCCATTTCGCCGTGCAACCTTTCGTAACTACATGGTTTAAGGCAGGTGACCGGCACGGAAGGGGACGGTGTTCGTTTTTTCCATTTCGCCGTGCAACCTTTCGTAACTACATGGTTTAAGGCAGGTGACCGGCACGGGATTTCGGGGGCCACACCGGAGGTGCCGATTGGATCGGAAAAGGGACACCCCGTGGTCACGCGCGCTGAGCGAGGCCTCGCGCGCAGCGAGCCTCACGCTCAGCGAGGCATGGGGCGAAGCCGCGTTTCCGCGTCGGGAAGCCGCGTTTCCGCGTCGGGAAGCCGCGTTTCCGCGTCGGGAAGCCGCGTTTCCGCGTCGGGGGCCGCCGGTCTCCTAGGCGTCTTCGCGTCGGGGGCCGCCGGTCTCCTAGGCGTCTTTGCGTCGGGGGCCGCCGGGGGCCTCCGCGGCGCCGCGCGGCGGTCGGTGCCCGTCATCGGTGTCGGCGACCGCAGACCGATGGGGCGCCGGCGGGAATCGTCGCCGCAGGCCCGTGCGTACAGCGGGTGTCCGAGCAGGTCGGCTAGCACCTCCTGCAGCGCCTGACGCAGGGCCGAGCGGACGATGTCACCCGAGGCGCTGAAGCGAAAGGCGTCCACGGAGCCGTGGAC
>CAYFWA010000095.1:0-6118 GCA_964346625.1 uncultured Myxococcales bacterium | reverse complement strand
GCGAAAGGCGTCCACGGAGCCGTGGACTCGCTGGTCGTGGGTGAAGGGCCGCAGGCCCGATCCCACCCACCGCGCGGTGACCTTCCAGGAGAGGGCGGCGCGGTACTTGCGCGAGGTGACCCCCCAGGAAGCGCCCGTGCCGATGACGCGCTTGGTGGTGCCGAGGGAGTGGATCCGGGCTCGGATCAGCAGGTGCCCCTTCCCGGCGGGCGGCTGGCGCACCACCTTCACGTCCGAGAAGTAGAAGCGCAGCGCCCAGGGCAGGTGGCGGGTCACCAGGGCTGGCAGCCGGTGCACCGTTAGCGGGTAGTCACCGTAGGCGGCGATGGTGCGCGCCACGTCCCCGTCCCGCACCAACACGCGCACCGCGAGCTTGCATTTGGGCACGTGGCGCGGCGGATCGTAGCCGACCTGCAGCCGAGCCACGTTCACGGGCGTCCAGGTGCCACCGCCGCGGCACCCGCTCGTGAGGGCCCCGAGCCACGAGAGGAGGGCAAGGCAAACGAGGCAGGCATGGACACGGACCCCAGCCGGGCCGTGCGCCACTACTGCAGACCGATCGTACATCATGATGATCCCCCGAGCATACCGCCGACGCGAAGCCAGCCCTACGATGATATCCCCTCCCCCGGGCCGGATACAAGATCTCGGTACGGGCACCCAGGATCGCTCACCGAGCCGGGCCCCGAGCTTTTTCGCAGCTCCGCAGGCCGGCTCCGCAGGCCGTCTCCGGTGTCCGGCTCCGGCGTCCGGCTCCGGTGTCCGGCTCCGGTGTCCGGCTCCGGCGTTCGGCTCCGGCGTCCGGTGTCCGGCTCCGGCGTCCGGCGTCCGGTGTCCGTCTCCGGCGTCCGGTGTCCGGCTCCGGCGTTCGGTGTCCGGCTCCGGCGTCCGGTGTCCGTCTCCGGCGTCCGGCTCTGGCGTCCGGCTCCGGGCTCCGGCGTCCGGTGTCTGGCTACGGGGCTGGGTTTGGGACTGGGTCCGGTTTGCGATGGGGCTGTTCCCCCCGGCCCCGTCGCAGAACGCTCATGGCTCAGGGGCCTTGGGCGATTCTTACGTTCAGGCTATTATGGAGGACACCATCATCTTTGTTCGATGGGATCGGGGTCCGTGGGAGCCCCCGTGTGACGAATCCTGGAATCCTGGAATCCTGGGCGCGAAATGCGAGAGCAAGCCAACATGACCCGTAGCGAAGTGGACAATGGAAGGGAAAACAGAGCGCTGATCGTCACCGTCGTCGTGTTGGTCGGCGCGGCGTGTGCGTGCGCCCCCGATATCGGCACCATCCAGGCCGGCGGCTATCGGTGGGACGCCTACGGGCTCAGCATCCGGTTTCGAGACTCCCGGCATCAGCGGTTCATCAACGGGGAGTGGGTCTTGATGAACTGGTCTCGCCGGATGATGGCGGAATACTATCAAGTGGCGTCGGCACAGGAGCACCGGCACGAAACGAAGCCGAGCGCGATGTACGAGTGGATACCGAAGGACGGGGAGCGGTACTACGGCTACTGCCGGGTGGACCGGGACGGGGACGGCACGACGGAGCGGGAGAGCTGCTTCCTGTACTGCCTGCTGTTGAAGCACCGAAGGACGGATGGCGTCATCTGGGCGCAGGTGTTCGATGTCCCGAAGGGGTTCGAGCATAAGAGGCTCGACGTGGTGCTCGACAACTACGTGAACTCCATCTCCGGCACGGGGCTGTATCGTCAGGGCAGCATCATGAACATCGAGTCGGTGAAGGCCAGGGCGTTCGGGGCGCGGGTTGTGAAGAAGCTCGAGCTTGACGGCGGGGAGAAGCTTCAGGCTTTGATCGACGTGGTGGACCTGGATCGCAAGAAGGCGGATCCGAGCTATCCGGGGGAGAAGATCATGGTGGAGCTGTCCCGGATGTGGCGGCGCAACGGTCGCGCCGCGCTGCTGCTGCTGGGCTATCACAACAGCAGCCGGTACTTCGAGCAGCACCTCGCCGACTTCAAGGCCTTCACCCAGCAGGTGTCCATCAAGGGACTTTCCCAGGAGGGGGCTGCCCGCCGCGGAGCGAGCTCGGCGCGGTAACCGCGGATGGCGTGGCAGGCGCGTTGGGCGCGCCGGGCGCGGTGGCCCCCGGCGGGCGCGTTGGGCGCGGTAGCATCGGCGGATGCGGTGGCCCCCGGCGGGCGCGTTGGGCCCGTTCGGCAGGCGCGTTGGGCCCGTTCGGCAGGCGCGGCGCGTTGGGCGTGGCGGAGGCGTTGGGCGTGTTGGGCGCAGTGGACGCGGTGGGCGTGTTGGGCGCGGCGGGGGCGGCGGGCGCGGCGCGGCTGCCGTGCGCGGGTCGACTACACGCTGGGCGGCGCGGGCTGGGCTCGCTGCTCGATGGGCACGAAGTCGCGGGCGCGGGGACCGGTGTAGATCTGGCGGGGGCGGTGGATGCGGGTCTCCTGGTGCCAGCGCTCGGTCCAGTGGGCGCACCAGCCGGGGGTGCGGCCGATGGCGAACATCACGGTGAACATGTCCCGGGGGATGCCCATGGCCCGCAGCAGGATCCCGGAATAGAAGTCCAGGTTGGGGTATAGCTTGCGCGACACGAAGAAGTCGTCCTGCAGGGCCCGCTCCTCGAGCTCCCGGGCGATGTCGAGCAGCGGGTCGTGGGTGCCCAGGCTCGACAACAGTTCGTCGCAGGCCTGCTTGAACCCCTTCACCCGGGGATCGTGGTTTTTGTAGATCCGGTGGCCGAAGCCGTACAGGGGGCTCTCCCTGCGCTTGGCCCGCTCGAGCACCGACCGGGGCGTCTGCTCCCCCTCGTGAATCTTTTCCAGCATGGTGATCACCTGGGCGTTGGCCCCGCCGTGCAGCCGGCCCCACAGGGCGCAGACCGCGGCGGACACCGAGGCGTAGAGGTTGGCGCCGGAGGAGCCCACCATGCGGGCGGTGGAGGTGGAGCAGTTCTGCTCGTGGTCCGCGTGCAGGATGAGGAACATCTGCAGGGCGCGCAGCACCTCCGGTGAGGGGTCGTAGGGCTGGTGGGGCCGGCTGAACATCATGTTCAGAAAGCTCTCGCAGTAGCCCCGCGCCGGATCGGGGTAGGCGATGGGCTCGCCGCGGGACTTCTTGTGGCCGAAGGCGGCGATGGTCCGGACCTTGGACATGATGAAGGCGACGGTGTCCACCAGGTCCTCTTCGTCGTCGGCACGCAGCAGCTCCGGTCGGTAGGCGCTCAGGGCGTTGATCATGGCCGAGAGGATGGCCATGGGGTGGGCGGTGTCGGGGAACCCCTCGAAGTGATGCCGCATGCCTTCGTGCAGCAGAGCGTGGTTGGTGAGCCGTTCGTTGAACCGATCCAGTCGTCGCTGGGTCGGCAGCTCGCCGTGCAAGAGCAGCAGCGCCACCTCGGTGAAGCTGGCATGCTCGGCGAGCTGCTCCACCGGATAGCCGCGGTAGCGCAGGATGCCCCGCTCACCGTCCACGAAGGTGATGGCGCTGCGGCACGAGCCGGTGTTCAGATAGCCGGTGTCCAGCGTTATGTACCCGGTGCCGTCGCGCAGCCCTGCGACGTCGAGGGCGCGCTCGCCCTCGCTGCCCTCCACGATGGGGAGTCGGATCCGCTGCGCGGGGAGCTGCAGCTCGGCTCCGGGGGGGGCTGCATGCAGATCGGCATCTTGGGATGCGGTGTCGCGAAAATCGGGGTCGTGATGTGGGCACATGAGATACCTTACCAGCAAAGTGAAACCCCGATCCGAACGCGGCACGCAGGACGGTGGGTTCCTCGATGCAGACGATCTACACCATCTGGCCTCTGTCCGCTTCCGGAAAATCAGGTCGCGAGCGCTCGGGCGTGGCAACGGAACGGGGTGGATACTCGGTCAGGTGTACCGGTCCATCGTGTTTCACGGGCCCACGGGATCTCCTCGTCTCCCGGCTATTCCCCCCATGGGGTTTTCGTGCCAGGATGCCCCCCATGGCTGCTTCGGGACGACGCCGTATCGAGTCCTTTGATTTCCCCCAGGGCACCCTGCTCGCCGGGAAGTACGCCGTGCGTGAGCGCATCGGCGCGGGGTGGGAGGGAGAGGTGTTCCGGGTCCGCGAGCGGGGTACGCGCATCGTGCGGGCGGCCAAGCTGTTTTATCCGCAGCGCAACCCAGGCAACCGCGCCCTGCGGTTCTACGCCCGCAAGCTACACAAGCTGCGCCACTGCCCCATCCTGGTGCAGTACCATACTCAGGAGCAGATCGAGTACGAGGGCATCCCGGTGACCGCCCTCGTCTCCGAGTTCGTGGAGGGGGAGCTGCTCACCGCCTATGTCGCCCGCCAGCCCGGCAAGCGGCTGCCGCCCTTCCAGGCGCTGCACCTGCTGCACGCCCTGGCCGCCGGGGTGGAGCCCATTCACCAGCTCGGCGAGTACCACGGCGATCTGCACAGCGACAACGTCATCGTGGAGCGCTTCGGCCTCGGCTTCGTGCTGAAGCTGATCGACATGTACCGGCTGGACGCCCCCAAGGCCGAGAAGATCCGCAACGACGTGTGCGAGCTGATCTACATCCTGTACGAGGCCCTCGGCGGGCGGAAGCACTACGCCAGGCAGCCCCCCGAGATCAAGCAGATCATCCGCGGCCTCAAGCGTTCCCTCATCCTGGAGCGGTTTCGCACGGCCGGACAGCTCCGCGTCTACCTGGAGGGCATGCAGTGGCAGTGAGGTCTCCAGACGATCTCCCCCGCGTAGGTGGGGAGAGGCCGGAGAGGCCGGACGAGCCGGCCGTCGGCGCCGCCGTCGACTCGGGGGCGCCCCCGGACCCCGCGCGAGAGAGCCCGTCGGTCTTCGTCACGGCGGCGCTGGAGTCGCCCGCGCCGCGGGAGGCCTTTGGCTGCGACCTGGCGGTCTTCTGCGCGCCCAGCCCGGGAGCGGCGGAGCCCAACCAGGACGCGGCCGCGGTGCTGCCCTACGACGAGCGCGCCGGGCTGGTGGTGGTGGCCGACGGCGTGGGCGGGCTTCACGCTGGCGAGGAGGCGTCCCGGATCGCGGTGGAGAGCCTGCAGGAGGCCGTAGCGCGGGCGCGGGAGGATCAGCGCTCGTTGCGCGAGGCGGTGCTGGACGGCATCGAGCAGGCCAACGCCCGGCTGCTTTCCCGGGCCGACGGCGCGGCCACCACCCTCGCGGTGCTGGAGGTGGACGACGGCACGGTGCGGCCCTACCACCTGGGAGACGCGGAGATTCTGGTCTGCGGTCAGCGCGGCCGGCTGCGCCATCGCACCGTGGCCCACTCCCCGGTGGGCTACGGCCTGGAGGCCGGGCTGCTGCAGGAGGACGAGGCGCTGCGCCACGCGGACCGGCACCTGGTGAGCAACGTGCTGGGGGACGCCGAGATGCGCATCGAGATCGGGCCGCGCCTGAGTCTGCACATTTTCGACACCGTGGTGCTGGGCAGCGACGGCCTGTTCGACAACCTCACCGAGGACGAGATCATCGAGCGGGTGCGCAAGGGGCCCTTGTCCGCGGCGGCCCGGGCTCTGCAGGGGCTCGCCCAGGCGCGCATGCGGGCGGCGGAGGCGCGGAGCGAACCCGGGCTTCCCGCCTCGCCGGCCTCGCCGGCCTCACCGGCCTCGCCGGCCTCGCCGGCCTCGCCGGCCTCGCCGGCCTCCTCGGCCTCGCCGGCCTCGCCGGCCTCCTCGGCCTCCTCAGAGGCGGCGGGCCACGGCGAGGCCGAGGCCGAGGCCGAGGCCGAGGCGACAGCCGTCCCCGGGGGGGGGCCAGGCGGGAGCCTGGCGGGAGGGGACGCCAGGGACCGGCGCGCTGAGGGAGGCAGCACAGCGGCCAAGAGCGCCGCTGGCGGACGAGTCGGTGCGGCGGAGCAGGGCGCCCCCGGGGAGAGCTCGGCGGAAGCCGCCGCCCACCAGGCCTCGGCCGATGTAGGCTATCACGCTGCGGTGCGAGGCAAGCCCGACGATCTCGGCTTCGTGCTGCTGCGATTGTCGAGACAGGCGCGTGAGCGGTTGGCGCGGGACGGGCGTCCGTCCGTGGGAGGCGGCTGAGCGTCACGCGGCCGCGCGTCAGGCGGCCGCGCGTCAGGCGGCCGCGCGTCAGGCGGCCGCGCGCAGGCGGCCGCGCGTCAGGCGGCCGCGCGTCAGGCGGCCGCGCGTCAGGCGGCCG
>CAYFWA010000094.1:11706-13638 GCA_964346625.1 uncultured Myxococcales bacterium | reverse complement strand
AAAACCGCGCTTTTTCGGGGCGAGGGGGGATGGGACATCCCCCCTGAACGATTACCGCGAGGACATGCTCGGGGGTACCCTGCAGGCGGCGCTGGCAACCACCGCGCCCGGCCCCGCCGTCGCGGCCGACAAGCTGCCGCGCACGGTGATCCTGTCGGGGCTCACCGGGCGCCAGCTCCACGCCATGATCGACGGCTGGGCGGCGGCGGGCCTGGCCCCGCCCATCTGGGCCTCCACCACCCCCAACAACCTCGAGTTTACCGTGCGGGATCTACTGCGGGAGCTGCTCGCCGAGCAGCGAGCCATGGGGGGGCGGGCCGGTGACGACGGTCCCGCCCCTCACCAATGACCCGCCGCCGCGGCCTACCAGGCGATGGCCCCGAATCCGGTGTCCGGTGCGTTGTCGTCGTAGGGCAAGGTGGCGCCGATGCTGCCCCTGACGTCCAGGCGCTGCGCCGAGGTGTCGAGATCCGGGATGTCCGCGATGGCGATTTCGTAATCCAGGTTCTGGGTGGGGAACGTGGACGGCGTCACCTGGTAGCTGCCTGGCAGGGTCGTGACCTGGTACCACCCGCCCGCGCTGGACCAGATCGTCGGAACCATGCTGCCGGCTCCATCGTCCTCCAGGGTAAGCGTCACACAGTTCGTCGCGTCGCACAGATACAGATCCATGATCCCGGCCGGCGTGCACGACGCGTAAAAGTCCATCCGAAGATAGAGGGTCCCGGAGGCCTCGTAGCCCACCACGTCCCGCAAATCGCAATCGAAGGTGCCCTGATCTCCCTGGGGGTCGAGGTTCGGAATCAGGGTCTGATAGCTGGTCCCGATGCTCAGGGCCCACGTATCGGTCCAGGTGTCGTCCGGTCCGGTGAAGGTGAAATCGAAGGCCACGCGCTCACCGGCCTGGGCCGTGCCCGGGACCTGCACGGTCCAGGGTTGGCAGGTGGCGCTGGTGTCGGCCGCCAGGTCTCCCGCGGCGCAAATCGTGTCTGCGGGGGCGGTCAAGGCGACGGTCCCGGTCACGGTGGAGGCCGTGGAGTTCACGGTCACCGTCACGTCGATGGGTCCGGCGGCCAGGCCACCGCCTTGGTTGTAGGCGTCGAAGGCCAGGTCGAAGGTCTCCCCGGCATCGGCGATTGAATCGCTGTTCGGGTCGTTGGTCACCGCCCCGCTTCCCGCCACCACGTCACCCCACACGCAAAATCCAGCGGTGGTGTCACACTGGTTGGTCACACCGCACTCGGTGTTGCTCTGACAGCTCGGCCAGCAAACGCCCATGCCGGTGCCGAGGCTGATGTCTTCGCAGCTATAGCCGGGCCGGCACTCGGTGGGATTGGCGAGGGTGCAGTGCTGGGTGCACAGGACCAGCCCGGCGTTGATGCACTCGGTGTCCGTTTCGGTGCAGGTCCCCGTGGAGGAGCAGTCCACGGTGCAGTAGCCGCTCGGGAATCCCGCTCCCTGCTCCAGCAGGCAAAAGGCGCCCGCCACGGTGCAGTCCGCGTCGCTGGTGCAGGCGTCCCCCGTGGTGCCGATGGAGGCACAGTTGGGATCGCTGCCGCAGTCGCTGTCGGCGCAGTCCACGGCCCCGTCCCCGTCGTTGTCGAAGGCGTCGTTGCAGGTACTCTCCGTCGCCTCGCAGTAGGTCTCCGACGCGCAGTCACTGTCAGCGCAGTCGATGTCTCCGTCGCTGTCGTCGTCCAGACCATCGTCGCACACCGTCTCGGTCTGCCCCTGGCAAGCCGCGTCGCCGCTGCAGTCGCTGTCGGCGCAGTCCACGGCCCCGTCCCCGTCGTTGTCGAAGCTGTCGTCGCACGTCGCCTCGGTCGCCTCACAGTACGTCTCCCCCGTGCAGTCCGTATCCGCGCAGTCCACGGCCCCGTCCCCGTCATTGTCGAAGCCGTCGTCGCACGTCGCCTCCGTCGCCTCGCAGTA
>CAYFWA010000094.1:0-11606 GCA_964346625.1 uncultured Myxococcales bacterium | reverse complement strand
CAGTCCGCATCCGCACAGTCGATGTCCCCGTCACCGTCGTCATCCAGGCCGTCGTTGCAGATCGTTTCCTCGGCACAGGCCGCGTCGCTACTGCAATCAGCGTCGTCGCAGTCCACGTCCCCGTCCCCGTCGTTGTCGAACTGATCCTCGCAGTCGAGCTCGGTGGTGCCGCAGTACGTCTCCCCTGCGCAGTCCGCATCCGCACAGTCGATGTCCCCGTCACCGTCGTCATCCAGGCCGTCGTCGCAGACCGTCTCGGTCTGGCTCTGGCACGCCGGATCGCTCTGGCAGTCGGCGTCCAGGCAGTCGACCATGCCGTCGCCGTCGTTGTCGTAGCCGTCGTTACAGATGGTCTCGGTCTCGGATTGACAGGCTGGGTTGTTAAAACAATCCGGGTCGTTGCAGTCCACCAACCCGTCGCCGTCGTCATCCACCGTGTTGGCGCAGATCTCGGTGGCGGTGTTGTTGTTGTCTCCCGAGTCGTCATCGCCACATCCCCCAGCCCCCACGACCCACAAAAGACCCATACCCATGACCAGAATCCGTTTCATCATCGCTTCTCCCTGTAGATTTCGCGGACCCCGCGATGCAGGAGCGTTTCCCCGCATCGGCGGCCCGATGACAGTCGTTTCGACGCATTACCAAAAGCCGTGGGGGGTTGTCAAACCCGGACGGGGGAGCGGAAACATCCCTGGAACCAACGCGACGGCGGTATTTTCTGGTAGGTTACAAGGCAAGCCCCGCAGGCCCGACCGCTCGGACGGGCGGGTCCCGCGCCCCATCCGCCGCGAAGGAGGAGCCATGTCAGAGCCGACTTTCGTGAATCGCGATGCCGCCGTCGCCGCCCTGGGTGATGCCGTCGCCGAGGTCTTCTTGCGCCACGCGCGCGCCTCGGACGAGGGCGCGTTGCGCGGCATGACCCGCGCCGTGGAGCGCTATCTGATGGAGCTGCGGTGGGCCAAGATCGAGCACCCCTTCATCGATCTGGACCTCGCCGAGGAGCTCGCCGCCGCCTGCGAGTCGCTGCTGGCCAAGGCGGATCCCTCTGACGCCCGGGCGGCGGCCCTGGTGGGGGGCGCCGTGCGCTACTTTCTGGACTCGGACGACGCCGAAGGGGACATGGACTCGGCCGAAGGGCTGGTGGATGACGCAGAGGTCGTCAACTACGTCATCACCCGCCTGGGCTACGACCTCCCGCTGATCCCCCTGCCCGATTGAGCCCCCGGGCGGAGCCGGGGGCGGCGCTCGCTTTCGAGCGCCGACCGATTATACCCCGCCTCAAACGTCCTCGCGCACCCGCACCGCCCGACGCTGGAACGCGGGCTTGTCGTAGTTTTCCATCGACTCCTCGCTGCGGGGGGTGGACATGGGCGCCACCGCCTCCATCTCACCGGTGCCGAGCCGGGTGCTGCGGTTGATGCTGGAGGTCTCGGGCGCCTCGGGCTCCGGGCTCACCGCCCGCTTGTGGTACTGCAGCCCCATCTGCCCCCGCCGACGCGCGGCCATGGTGGCCGGGTGCTTCGCCTGCTCCTGATTGGCGCCGTCGAAGCCCGTGGCGATCACCATGATGCGGATCTCGTCCTGCATGTCCGCCTCGAGCACGGAGCCGACGATGATGTTGGCGTCCTCGTGGGCGCGCTCCATGATCTTCGACGCCGCCTCGTCCAGCTCCGACATGGTCAGATCGTAGCCGGAGGTGATGTTGATCAGGATCCCCCGGGCACCGTCGATGGACACGTCCTCGAGCAGCGGGCTGGTGATGGCCGCCTCCGCCGCCTCCACCGCGCGGTTTTTCCCCTGACCCACGCCGGCGCCCATGAGCGCCTTGCCCCGCTCGGACATCACCGTGCGGACGTCGGCGAAGTCCACGTTCACCAGGCCGCTGTTGTTGATGAGGTCGCTGATGCCCCGTACGGCGTTGAGCAGGACCTTGTCCACCATGCGGAAGGCGTCCAAAAAGGACACGTCCGGGGCCGTCTGCAGCAGCCGGTCATTGGGGATGATGATCAGGCTGTCCACCTCTTTTTGCATCTCCTCGATGCCCGTGCGTGCTTGCAGCATGCGGCGGCGTCCCTCGAAGCGGAAGGGCTTGGTGACCACGCCCACGGTGAGAGCGTCCACGGATTTGGCGGCTCGCGCCACCACCGCCGCGGCGCCCGTGCCGGTGCCGCCCCCCATCCCCGCGGTGACGAACACCATGTCGGAGCCCGCGAGCTGACTGGCCACCTCCTCGATGGACTCCTCGGCCGCCTGACGCCCGACGTCCGGGTTCGCCCCCGCGCCCAGCCCCTTGGTCACGTTCGGACCGAGCTGGATCTTCACGCCAGCCATGTTGCCCTCGAGGGCCTGGCTGTCGGTGTTGGCGCTGATGAACTCCGCGCCGTACATGCCCTGGTCGATCATGGTGTTCAGCGCGTTGCCACCGCCGCCGCCCACACCGATGACCTTGATTTTGGCGTTCTCCAGGAAGGTCTCGTCGGGTTCGATGAATGCCATTTTTGCCTCCTGCGGGCCCGCGGGCCCTGGCTTCGCTTGGGGTGTTTCCTATTTCGAATCTCTCGTCCTGAGTCTGGGTTTTTCGATCTTGGCGTACGTCCCGTCAGAAGGTCCGCACCCACCAGTCGCGCATCCGGCCGAACACGCCTCGCTGAGGGCTGCGGTCCTCGTCGTGCAGGTACGGCCCATCCGGGTTCTCCGCCCCGAAGCGCACCAGGCCCACGCCGGTGCAAAACCGCGGGTTGCGCACCACCTCCGCCAGCCCGCCGACCCCCAGGGGCAGCCCCAGCCTCACGGGCATGCCGAGCACCATCTCGGCCAGGTCCGTCATGCCCGCCATGGCGGAGGTGCCCCCCGTGATCACCGCGCCGGAGGCCAGGGTCTCCTCGGGCAGCCCGGCCCGATCCACGGCCTCGCGCACCAGGGTGAACAGCTCCTCGGCACGGGGCTCGGTGATCTCGGCCAGGATTTGGCGGCTGATGACCTGCGGCTGGCGCCCCCCCACGAGGTGGACCTCCACCTCCTCGTCGGGGTTCACCTCGTCGATGAGCGCGCAGCCGTACTGCAGCTTGAGCCGCTCCGCCTCGTTGCGGGGCGTCCGCAGCCCCACCGCCAGATCGTTGGTGAAGTGATCGCCCCCCAGGGGGAGCACCGTGGTGTAGACCAGAGAGCGATCCTGGACCACCACGATGTCGGTAGTGCCACCGCCGATGTCGATGAGCACCACGCCGAGCTCGCGCTCCGCGTCGTACAGACAAGACAGGGAGCTCGCCAGCGGCTCCAACACCACGGCGGCCACGTTGAGCTCGCAGCGCTCGCAGACCTTGATGATGTTCTGGGCGCTGGTGGTGGCCGCGGTGACGATGTGGACCCGGGCCTCCAGCCGCCCCCCGGCCATGCCCACCGGCTCGTGGACGCCGTCTTGATGATCCACCACGTACTCGGTGGGCAGCACGTGCACGATCTCGCGATCCATGGGCAGCAGGCACGTGTTGCGCGCGGTCTCCAGCACCCGCGCCACGTCCAGCGGCCGCACCTCGCGCTCCTTGACCGCCGTCACGGCGCGGGTGTTCATCCCCTGGATGTGCCCTCCGCTGATCCCGGCGTAGACGCTGCCGATCTCACAGCCCGCCATCTGCTCCGCCTCCTCCACCGCCGCCCGGATGGCGTTGACCGTGGTGTCGATGTTCACCACCACGCCTTTGTTCAAACCGCGCGACGGGCTGGTGCCCAGCCCGATGATGTCGATGGACTGGTCGGAGACCTCTGCCACCACTGCGGCGATCTTCGAGGTGCCGATATCGAGCCCGACAATCAGTTCGCTCTCCATGGACATGCTGGCTACTCCTTGGTGATCTCTTGCGGCCCCGTCCCCGGCTCATCGTCCGCCTCCCCCGTCGGCTTCCGCGAGCCGCACGGTCACCCGCCGGGGATGTCGCTCGTTGTCCAGCCGGATGGCCCGCGGCCGCAGGCCCCGCCGCGCGAGCTCCCGCAGGATCCGATCCAGGCGCCGGAGCTTGGCGGCCGGCCTCCCCTGTCCCAGGCGAACCTGCACGGCGCGGCGCGCGGTATAGAGCGTGAGCCCCTCCACGGGGTCCACGTGGACCTCCCCCAAGGGGGGGCGCCCCCCGCGGGACAGATACCGCGCGGCCAGGGCGAGGGCCTCGCGGATGCGGGCGCGAGTGGCCGCGCCTCGCTCGCGGTAGTCGTGGCGGCGCAGCCCGGTGATCAAGGGCAGCCCCTCGATCTCCTCGAGCGCGGCGCGCTTGAAGGCGCGACCCTCGGGGCTCACCAGGTAGAAGGTGCCCCCTTCGGCGCCGGGGTCGCGCTCGAACAGCACGGCGCCGGCAGCGCGGTGCTCGGTGACCTCGATCTCGATGCCGTCGGGCAGGCGCCGGTGCGCGTTGGCCCGGTCGATCCACGGGTGGCGCTGGACCCGGCGGGCCACCTGCTCCAGATCCACGGTGAAGATGTTGGTGCGCGCGCCCACCCCCGCCAGCTTGCGGACCTGCTCCGCGGTGACGTGCACCGTGGGCGTGACCTTGACCCGTTTGACGTGAAAATGCGGGGACTCCACCACGAACCGGTGGGCCGTGACCCCGCCGTAGCCCACCACGCCGAGCAGCGCCGCGACGGCCAGGGGCTTGCCGAGCCGCCGCAAGCGTTGCCCCCAGCGCGCCAGCCGGAGCCGCCGGGCGGGGCGAGGCGCCGCCGCCGGGGCCTTGGCGTCCAGGGCGGTCGCCGCGGGCTCCTTCTTGGCGGCCGGCGAGCGCCGGACGTTGCGCCGCACGTTCTTGCGCGCGCGCTTGGCGTTGGCGCGGCCGGTGGAGCGGCTAGGCATGGTCGGCCTCCTCGGGCTCGAGCAGCTCGGCGCCCACCCGCCAGACATCGCCGGCGCCCAGGGTGATGACCAGATCCCCGGGGGTGACGATCTCGCGGAGCTGGGCCGAGGTCTGCTCCAGCGACCCGCTGTAGCGCACGGCCTTGTGACCGTGGCGCCGGATGGCGGTGGCCAACCCCTCCCCGCTGATCCCCGGCAGGGGCGCCTCGCCGGCGGGGTAGATGTCGGTGATGAGCACCTCGTCGGCGTCGTTGAAGGCCTGGGCGAAGGCATCCTGCAGCGCCCGCACCCGCGTGTAGCGATGCGGCTGGCAAATGGCCACCACCCGCCGCTGCGGATAGGACCGCCGCGCGCCCGCCAGGGTGGTGACGATCTCGGCCGGGTGGTGACCGTAGTCGTCCACCACCAGCACGTCGTCGCGCTCGCCGCGGATGGTGAAGCGCCGCTGGACCCCCGCGAAGGCCTCCAGCGCCTGACGGGTCACCGCCAGGGGGATCTCCAGCTCGTCGGCCACGGCGATGGTGGCCAGGGCGTTGAGCACGTTGTGCTCGCCGGGCATGTTCAGGGTTACCGGCCCCGCCGGCTCGCCCCGGATCACCAGCTCGAACCGCGAGCGCAGGCCCTGGTACTCCGGGTGCCGGGCGGCGTAGTCTGCCTGGGCCGACCGCCCGAAGGTCACGTAGCGCTTCTCGATGCGGGGCACCAGCTTCTGCACCGTGGGGTGATCCAGGCAGGCCACCACCAGGCCGTAAAAGGGCGTCTTGTTCACGAAGGAAAGAAACGCCTCCTCCAGCCGCGCCATGGTGCCGTAGTGCTCCATGTGCTCGGGATCGATGTTGGTCACCACGGCGATGGTGGGGCTGAGCTTGAGAAAGGAGCCATCGCTCTCGTCGGCCTCCGCCACCATGTACGCCCCCTGCCCCAGCCGGGCGTTGGAGCCCAGGCTGTTGAGCTTGCCGCCGATGACCACCGTGGGGTCGAAGCCCGCCTCCGCCAAGATGGTGGCCAGCAAAGACGTGGTGGTGGTCTTGCCGTGGGTCCCCGACACCGCGACGCCGAACTTGAGCCGCATGATCTCGGCGAGCATCTCGGCGCGGGGGATCACGGGGATGGCGAGCCGGCGGGAGGCCACCACCTCGGGGTTGTCCTCTTTGACCGCCGAGGAGATCACCACCACGTCCGCCGCCTCTACGTGGGCCGCCGCGTGGCCCTGGTGGACCGTCCCCCCCAGCGACTCCAGGTACCCGGTGGTGGAGCTGCGCCGCAGATCCGAGCCGCTGACCCGGTAACCGAGGTTGATGAGCACCTCGGCGATGCCGCTCATGCCGATGCCCCCGATCCCGACGAAGTGCACCTGCTTGACCCGCTTGGGGAACATGGGGGTCATGGGGTCCTCCTGCCGGCAGCGGCCACCAGGCCCTGCAGCCGATCCACCACCGCCGCAGCCGCGGCGGGGCGCGCCAACGCGCGCATGGCCGCCCCCATCCGCGCGCGGCGGTCGGGCTCGGAGGCCAGCTCCTCCACCAGGGCGGCCAGCGCCGCCCCGTCGAGCTGATGTTGGGTCCGACACAGCGCCGCGCCGCGGCGCTCCAGGGCCCGGGCGTTTTGCACCTGGTGATCGTGGGTGGCGTAGGGAAAGGGCACCAGCACCGCCGGGCGGCCGGCGATGGCCAGCTCCGCCAGCGTGGTGGCCCCCGCCCGGCAGAGCACCAGATCCGCCACGGCGTAGCGGGCGGCCATGTCCTCGATGAAGGGGGTCACCTCCGCGGCGAAGCCCGCCGCACGGTAGGCCTCGCACACGCGCTCGTAGTCCGCCTCGCCGGTCTGGTGCACCAGGGACACGGGGCTGCCGGCGAGCCGGGGGGCGGCCTTCATGAGGATCTCGTTGAGAAACCGCGCGCCCTGGCTGCCGCCAAAGGCGAGCAGGCGCACGCGGCCGTCGGGCCGGGGCGGCGGCGGCGCGAGGTCCTGCAGCCGCTCGACGATGTCGCGCCGCACCGGATTGCCGAGCTCCACCACCCGCTTGGCGGGGAACCACCGCTGGCTCTGCTCGAAGGCCGTGTAGATCTCCTTGACTAGCCGGCCCAGGATCCGGTTGGTGAGGCCGGGGACCGAGTTCTGCTCCAGGATGGCGGTGGGAACCCGGCGCGCGGCCGCGGTCAGCACCACCGGCCCCGAGGCGTAGCCGCCCACCCCCACCACCACCCGCGGCCGGAACCGGGAGAGCAGGCGGTGGACCTGCCGCACGGTACCCGGCGCATCGGCCAGGAACCGCAGCCGCTGGCGCCAGCCGGTGCGCACCAGCCCCTGGACCCGGATGAGCTCCAGCGGCCACCCCTGAGCCGGCAGCACCCGGGCCTCGAGCCCCTGCGCCGTGCCCACGAACAGCACCTCGCCGCCGCGGGCCCGGATCTCCTCGGCCACGGCGATGCCCGGAAACAGGTGGCCGCCGGTGCCGCCGCCGGCCAACAGGACGCGCAGACCGGTCATGGGGCCTCCTTGGTGGGCGCCAGCCGCCGCGGCCGCCCGCGGTCGGTGGTCGTTGTCCGGCGCCCCCACGAAGACTCGCCGCCGGTCTCGGCGGTGGGCCCCCGGGTGTTGAAGGCGCGCCACACGCCCCCGGACCGGATCCGCACCGCCGACACCGGAGCGGGCTCCAGCGGCGGCGTCTCGCGGCCCCGGGCGAGCCGACGCAGGCTCCAGGCGCGGCGCCGCGCCGGGACCGCCGCGGCCTGCCCGCGGGACACGCCCAGCACGATGCCCGCCATCAAAAAGGAGCTGATCAGCGACGAGCCGCCATAGCTCACGAAGGGCAGCGTGATGCCCTTGGTGGGCAGCACCCCCACCACCACGGCCATGTTGATGCTCGCCTGCAGGGCCAGCAGGCCGGTGAAGCCGAAGGCCAGATAGGTGCCGAACCGATCGCGCGCGCGCAGCGCCACCCGGGTCCCCCGCCACAGGATCACGGCGAACAAAAGCAGCGTGAGGGTAAACCCCACGAACCCCAGCTCCTGCCCGATCACCGCCAGGATGAAGTCGGTGTGGGCCTCGGGCAGGTAAAACAGCTTCTGCTGTCCCTCCCCCAGCCCCACCCCCGAGAACCCCCCCGAGCCGGTGGTGACCAGCGCCTCCCACACCTGGTAGCCCGCGCCCTGACGGTGGGCCTCCGGGTCGAAAAACGCCATGAGCCGCTTGAGCCGCCACGGGGTGCCCACCACGGCGAACCAGGCCACCGGGGCGGCGAGCATCCCGGCCACCACGATGTACAGCAGGCGGGTGCCGGCCACGAACAGCAGCAGGATGGCACACAGGCCGAGCAGCACCGCCGTGCCCAGATCCGGCTGCAGTAGGGTCAGGCCGGTGGCGAGGCCCACCACCATCAGGGGCGCGGCGAAGCCGCTCCAGAATTTGGTGACCTCCCGGTTGCGATCCGCCAGCAGGGTGCCCAGGTAGAGCACCAGCGCGATCTTGGCCAGCTCCGAGGGCTGCAGGGACACGGGGCCGATCCGGAACCAGCGCTGAGCCCCGCCCACCCGGGTGCCCAGCCCCGGCACCAGCACCAGCACCAGCAGCAAAAGCGACAGCAGCAAAAGCGGCCGGGCGGCCCGCTTGTACCAGTGGTAGTCGGCGCGCTGGGCGAGAAAGAGCACGCCCAGGCCCACCAGCAAAAACACCACCTGCCGCAGGGCAAAGTGCGTGTCGCTGCCGAACTTCTCCAGGGCGTACACCGCGGAGGCGGAGTAGACCATGACGAGCCCGAAGGCCGCGAGCACCACGGTGGCGCCAAACAGCCACAGGTCGAGCCCCGGGGACGGGCGGGCGGAGACGTCGCGGTCGCCGCTCATGGCGTCGCTCCCGGTAGATCCCGGACGGCCGCGGCGAAGGCGGCCCCGCGGGCTTCGAAGTTGTCGAACATGTCGTAGCTGGCGCAGGCCGGGGAGAGCACCACGGCGTCTCCGGGCTCGGCGAGGGCGGCGGCGCGCGCCACCGCCTCGGGCAGCGACGACACGCGAAAGACCGGCGCCACGCCGTCGAGCTCGGCGGCGATGCGGTCTGCGGCCTCTCCCAGCAACACCAGCGCCCGGGCCCGGCCCGCCAGCACCTCGCGCAGGGGCGTGTAGGGCGCCCCCTTGTGGCGGCCACCGGCGATCCAGACGTAGCGTCCGGCAAACCCCGAAAGCGAGCCCGCCACGGCGCTGACGTTGGTGGCCTTGGAGTCGTTCAGGTAGCGCACCCCGGCGACCTCGCCCACCACCTCCATGCGGTGCGGCAGCCCGCGGAAGGTGTCGAGGGCCGCCTGGATGGCGTCGTCCCCGACGTCCAGAAGCACCGCGGTCAAGGTGGCCGCCAGGGCGTTTTCCAGGTTGTGGCGGCCCACCAGTTGGATCCGGCTCGTGTCGAAGAAGCGGGGGGGGCGGTCCGGCAGCCGCACCGCGAGCCGGGCGCCGGCGGCGGTGGCCCCCAGCGCCGGCGGAGCGTCGAGCCCGAAGCCCGCCACGCGGGCCGCGAGCCCGGCGGCGAGGTCTCGGCAGGCGGGCTGATCCCAGTTGAGCACCGCCCAGTCCTCGGGGCCCTGGGCCCCGAAGATGCGGGCCTTGGCGGCGGCGTAGTCCGCCCGGTCGGCGTAGCGGTCCAGGTGATCCTCCGCGAGGTTCAAAAGCAGCGCCACCCGGGGCCGCAGGGTGTGACAGGTCTCGAGCTGGAAGCTCGACAGCTCCACCACGCACACCCCGCCGGGGCCGCCGGCCGGCGTCCCCACCACGTCGATGAGCGGCGCGCCCAGGTTCCCCCCCACGAAGGCCGGGCGCGGCCCGCCCTTGACCATCTCACCCACCCAGGAGGTGACCGTGGACTTGCCGTTGGTGCCGGTGATACCCACCAGGTCGGCCTGCAGATGCCGGGCGGCGAGCTCGATCTCCCCCACCACCTCCACCCCGGCCTCGCGCGCCGCGGTCAGGGCGGGCAGCGGGGGCACGCCGGGGCTGATCACGATGAGCTCCGCCTGGGAAAACAGCGCCGGCGGGTGGTTCCCGAGGTGCGCCTGGACGCCGGCGGGCAGCTCCGCCAAGGCGCCGGCCAGCGCGGCCTCGTCGCGGCGGTCGTTGACCGTCACCCGGGCGCCGCGAGCAGCGCAGAAGCGGGCGGCGGACACGCCGGAGCGCCCGAGGCCCACCACCAGGACCCGCCTTTCGCGCAGCCTATGTGCCGTCGCTTCGCCCACCGTTACCTCGCCTTGAGCAGCCCCAGCCCGATGAGGGCCAGCATGAAGGAGATGATCCAGAACCGGACGATGACCTTCGGCTCGGCCCAGCCCTTCTTCTCGAAGTGGTGGTGGATGGGCGCCATGAGGAAGATCCGGCGCCCGGTGATCTTGAAGTAGGCCACCTGCAGAATCACCGACACGGTCTCGAGCACGAAGATCCCGCCGGTGACCAGCAGGACGAACTCGGACTTGGTCATGATGGCCACCGCGCCCAGACCGCCCCCCAGCGAGAGCGAGCCCACGTCGCCCATGAACACCGAGGCCGGGTAGGTGTTGTACCAGAGGAACCCCACCCCGGCGCCGGCCACGGCCCCGCAGAAGATGGCGGTCTCGCTCACCTCCGCGATGAAGGGGATGCCCAGGTACTGCGCCAGGCTCTGGCCATCGGCGGTCTGCAGGGTGGAGCCGCACAGGTAGGCGATCACCAGGAAGACGAAGGCGTTGATGATCACCGGCACGATGGCCAGGCCGTCGAGCCCGTCGGTGAGGTTCACCGCGTTGGAGGTCCCCACCACCACCACCGTGCCCACCGTGACGTAGAGCCACAGGGGCAGCGCCAGGCTGAGGTCGTAGAAGTTGGTAAAGGGCAGCGAGACGTCCAGGGCGAAGGGCCCGAGCAGCTCCGAGCGGAAGATGTAGAGCATGGCCCCCGCGGCGATGAGCGTCTGCAGCCCGAACTTGACCTTGCCGGAGATGCCCGCCGAGGAGCGCTCCCGGATCTTGAGGGAGTCGTCGATGAAACCCACCACGCCGTAGCCCACGGTGATGGACAGCAGCATCCAGATGAAGCCGTTGGTGAGGTCGCACCACAGCACGGTGGACAGCACGAGGGAAAACAGGATCAGGCTGCCCCCCATGGTGGGGGTCCCGGCCTTCACCAGGTGGGTCTGGGGTCCGTCCTCGCGGATGGGCTGGCCGATCTGCTGGAGCTGTAGCCGCCGGATGAACCAGGGGCTGAGCAGAAATGAGATCACCAGCGCCGTGAGGGTGGCGGCGATGATGCGCGTGGAGGTGTAGCGGAACACGTTGAGCCACGACAGCCAGCTCGCCTTGTCCATCAGGTACAAAAGCAGATGGAACAGCATTCAGGCCACCTCCGGGGAGGCGGTGGCCTCCTGCCAGCGCTGCAGCAGCGCCTCCAGGCCCACGCGCCGCGAGCCCTTGACCAGGACCCGGTCTCCGGCACGCAGCCGGGCGCGGGCCTGCTCCCAGGCGGCCTGGGCGTCGGCCACGTGCCGCACCTCGGGCACGCCCGCCTCCCGGGCCCCGGCGCAAAGCGCCCCGGCCAGCTCCCCCCCCCCGATCACCACCGCCACGCCGCGGGAGCCCAGCTCCCGCCCCAGGGCGTGGTGCAGGGCCTCGGCCTCGTCGCCCAGCTCGTGCAGATCCCCGAGCACCGCGGCCAGCCGCCCCGATCCCGGCAGCTCGCCGAGGGTGTCGAGGGCTGCCCGCACGGACACGGGGTTGGCGTTGTAGCAGTCGTCGATCACGCTGACACCGCCCAGC
>CAYFWA010000093.1:0-13836 GCA_964346625.1 uncultured Myxococcales bacterium | reverse complement strand
GCCCGCGTCGGGACGCGCCGCGCCGCCGCGCCGCGCGTCGGGCCACTCCGCGGCGCGCCGCGCCGCGCCGGCGAGTCACGCCCCCACGACCCTAGGCACCGAAGCGCATCGCGCCCAGAGCGGGGACCAAGCGCAGTCAGTCGGGGACCGAAGCGCCGGGATCCGGGTCGCTGCGATCCGGCCTGGGCGCGGGCGGCTCAGGTTCGGCGCCGCCATCCGGCGGTGGATTCGGAGCGCGATCCGCCGCACGGGTCGCCGCCCGATCCGGCGTGCGGTCCGCCGCGCGGCGGGGGGCCGGGCCGCGGGGACGGCACAGCAAATAGGTGGGCGTGCCCGTGGCCTCGTGGTAGGTGCGCACCAGCAGCTCGCCGAGCAGGCCCATGGCGATGAGCAGCACGCCCACGATGAATAGAAAGATGGCCACCAGCAATAGCGGGTTGCGGTGGACCCAGGCGCCCAGGGTGTACTTCTGCACGAGGGTGACCACCGCGGCGATGACGCCGGCGAGGCACAGCACCGAGCCCAGGCCGCCGAAGAAATAAAGCGGCTTGGTGGAGTAGTCGCCCAGAAACTTAACGGTGATGAGATCGAGCAGCACCTTGAGGGTGCGGCCCAGGCCGTACTTGGAGCGGCCGGCGCGCCGGGGGTGGTGGGTCACCTCCACCTCGGTGACCCGGGCGCCGGCCCACTTGGCGTGCAGCGGGATGAACCGGTGCATCTCGCCGTACAGGTGGACGTGCTCGAGCACCTCGCGGCGGTAGGCCTTGAGGGAGCAGCCGTAGTCGTGCAGGGGCAGCCCGCCCACCCAGCCGATGATGCGGTTGGCCACCGCCGAGGGCAGCCGCCGCGTGAGCCACGGGTCGCGGCGGCGCCGGCGCCAGCCCGACACCACGTCGTAGCCGGCCTCCACCTCGGTAAGCAGCCGGGGGATGTCCGCCGGATCGTTCTGGCCGTCGGCGTCCAGGGGCACCACCACCTCGCCCCGGGCGTGATCGAAGCCGGCGGCCAGGGCGGCGGTCTGGCCGAAGTTGCGGCGCAGCCGCAGCACCCGCAGCCAGGGGCGGGTCTCGCCGTGCAGCTCGGCCAGCGCCGCCGAGCCGTCGGTGGAGCCGTCGTCCACCAGCAGCACCTCGCAGCGGCGCCGCTGCGCCGCGAGGTCGGCCACCAGGGCGTCGAGCCGCTCGAAAAGCGGCGGGAGGCTCTCGTGCTCGTTGAAACACGGGATGACGACGGTGAGCTCGATGACGTCGACCGGGTCCGACGGGGCGCCCGGGCCGGCGTCTTCTGCGCGCGCGATAGCGTCGTTTTTTGGCGTGAGGTCCACGGGCACACCTTACGCGATGGGGCGGGCGGGGCGCCAGTGTCTCGACGTGGCCGCTTCGCGATATCGGAGGAGAACGGCAACTTGCGTACCTGTTGGCTCACCTGCCGGCTTCGCCGGCGGGTGAGCCAACAGGTACGCTGCGAGGGGGATGTTACGACTCCCCGCGGCCCTCGCCGTAGTAGGAGTAGTAGCGCTGGCGGTAGTAGTAGTAGTGGTAGTAGCCGCCGTAGGTGCGCCGCTCGGGGTCGATGTCGTTGAGCACCACGCCGAGCAGGTTGGCGTTGACGTCGGCCAGCACGCGGCCGGTCTTGGCCAGGAGCTGCCGGGCGGTGACGCCGGTCTTGACCACCAGGATGGTGCCGTCGACCGCGCGCGACAGGATCACCGGGTCGGTCACCGCGCCCACCGGCGGCGAGTCAAACACGATGCGGTCAAAGCGGCCGCGGAGCTGCTCGAGCAGCTCGCCGAAGCGCTTGGTGTGCAGAAGCTCCGCCGGGTTGGGGGGGGTGGCGCCGCAGGGGATCACCGACAGGTTCTCGATGGGCGACTCGTAGATGACGTCGTCGAGCTCCTTTTCCCCCACCAGGGCGGCGCTATAGCCGTGCTTGGAGCGCAGGGCGAAGGCCTTGTGCACCCGGGGCCGCCGCATGTCCGTGTCGATGATCACCACCCGCTCGCCGGACTGGGCCATGGAGATGGCCGTGTTGATGGCCACGGTGGTCTTGCCCTCCCGAGGCACGGAGCTGGTGATCAGCAGCGCCTTGGCCGGCTTGTCCGGCGACATGAAAAGCAAATTGGTGCGGATGGAGCGGCAGTGCTCGGCCACCTGGCTCTTGGGGTTTTGCCACTGGTACAGATCCGGCGACTCGGGCAGGAGCTCCCCCTCGGGCGCGGGCTTGGCCCCCTTTTTACGGCCGCCCTTTTTGTCCGAAACGATGCTGGGCAATAGCCCCAGGTACGGCAGCCCCACCAGGTGCTCCACGTCCTCCTGGGTTTTGACCGTGTTGTCCATGAAGTGCAGCAAAAACACCAGGCCCAGCCCGAGCACGAGGCCGAGGGCAAAGGCGATGGCCAGATTGATGTGCAGCTTGGGGGAAAACGGCACCTCGGGCACCACGGCCCGATCGAGCATGCGCACGTTGTTGGTGTTGAGCTTCTTGGCCAGCCCGCTTTCCACGTAGCGGGAGAGCAGCATCTCGTAGTACTTGGCCTTCTGCTGGGTCACGCGCTCCATGCGCCTGAACTCCAACGACTTGCCCGAGAGCCGCATGGCCTCCTGCTCGGCCTCCGTGAGGGCCTGCTTGACCTGGGACTCGGTGGTCAGCACCACGCGGTATTTGGCCTTGAGCACCGCCAGGGCCAGCGCCGCCTCGTTTTGCATCTCCTTGCGCACCGACTCCAGCACGGCCTCCTGGGCCTGGATCTTGGGGTGCTTCTCCAGGTAGTTGCCCCGCTGGGACACCAGCTTGCGGTACTCCTCGGCGTAGGCCTTCTTGAGCTCCTCGATGATCGGGTTCTTGATCATGATCACCGACGGATCGGTGGCCGGGTCGGCGGTCTTGAGCCGCTTGAGCTGCTGGATCTCGGCGGCCAGCTCGATACGCTTGACCAGCAGCTCGTCGAGCTTCTTGTGAAAGCCCACGATGCGCTGGGCCAGCCCGCTGATGTTGTCCTGCAGCGAGATGGCCAGAAGCTGGTTCTTGGCCCGGAAGTCGTGCAGCTTCTCCTCGGCGGTCTTGAGCTCGTCTTCCAGGCTGTCGAGCCGCGCCGAGAGCCAGGCCTCGGCCACCACCGAGGAGTCCTGGCGCTGGGCCAGGCTGTAGGCCACGTAGGCATCCATCATGGCGTTGGCCACCGCGGCGGCCACCTCGGGATCGTTGTGCACGGCGGTGATGGAGAACTTGCGGCTCTCTTTGCCCGGCTCGATCTCGAGCATGCCGTGGATCCGGCCCGCCGCGTCGGCGAGGTCCTCTTCGGACACGGCGGTGGTGCCCGACTTGCCGAGCAGCCGGGCCCGCAGCTCCGGCTTCATCTTCTCGGCCGCGAGCCGGGCCATGCGGCGGCTCTTGAGGATCTCCTCCTGGGTCTTGAGAAAGGTCGTGCCCTGCCACCAGCCCGAGCTCTGGGCGTCGAAGCCCTGGACCTTCTGGCCCAGGATCTGGGCCGGGCGCAGATCCACCACGATGGTGGACTGGGCCCGGTACTTGTTGGGCATCCGGGACGTGAGGAAGATCGCCCCGCCGAGGGCCACGGCCAGCACGGCCAACAGCACCCACAGCCGTCGCCGCACGATGTGGATGTACATCCGGATGTCGACGCGCGACTCCTCAGAGGGAGCCTCGCCGTTCACCTCCGGATTGGGTGAGTTCTGTGGTTTCACAACAATAACCTAATGTTGCAGGCCATCGGGGCCCAGGGTAGCACTCTCCTTGGTAGCACAACTGGGTCCTTTGAGCCAAGATCTATGACATTTTGGATCCTCATCGAATCGTCAGTCCATTCGGGCCGAACGCCTTGGCGCCCCGTTTTGCCTGCCGTATTCGCCAATCGCCTGCCTTGCACCCCCGGCTGCTGTTATTTTCCACTGGTCCGCCTCCCGGATCGCCGATACACTTTCTATCAGACACGCGGTGGACTCCCTCGTTGCACCCTCCCGCGGGCGGCGGCTGCCGGGAACAGCTCCGGCGGTCCGAGACGTACTACCGTCTACCGTCCGGCCCCCCGGCCCCCCGGCCCCCTGACAGAACCCGAGGCGTGCTCGGGCGTCTGACGGGTGAGGGTCGCGGGCCCGCGACGCTGGGTGCGAACGCGAATCTGCCAGTTCCCGAGGTGAGCCGAATGAACGAACTCGACGAGCTCCGAACCGTGCTGCGCCGGACCCGCTTGCGGCTGCGCCTGCAGCTTTTGCTGGAGCGAGGCACCACCTCGGTGGTGGTGGCGCTGGCGCTGATCATCGTGGCGCTGTTTTTCTACAAGTCGCGCTCCATCGGCCTGGAGGGCATGCTGGCCGTCCTGGCCGCCGGGGGCGCCCTGGTGGTGGCGGGGATGCTGTGGGGGCTGCTGACCCCCATCGGGTCGGCCTACGTGCTCAAGCGGCTGGACCTGGCCAACGAGACCCGCGACGCCCTGGGCTCTGCCTTCGAGTTCGCCGCTCGGCTGCCCGCCGGGGGCGGCGGGGGCGGCAGCAGCGGCGGGGGCGGCAGCGGGGGCGAGGCTGCGGGCAGCGCGAAGGCCGAGGGGGCGGGTCAAAGCACCCGCGCGGCCGAAAAGGACGCGGAGCGGGCCCTGATGAAGGCGGAGATCCGCCGGGCCCGCGACCTGCTCGAGCGCATCGATCACCGGCGGGCCTCGCGCTTTCGCCGGCCCCGGGATCTACCGGCCCTCGGCGTGATGACCCTGGCTCTCGGGGGCTTTTTGGCCATGAGCTTGCCGGTGCCCACCACGCGGGCGAGCATCCCGCCCCAGGTCAAGCCCGAGACCCCCATCCAGATCGACGACGACCTGTACCTCGAGGCGGTGGACAACCTCCGGGACGTGGAGGATCTGGCCAAGCACCTCAAGGACAAGGCCATGCTCGATTTCCTGGCCGAGTACAAGGAGCTGCTCGACGCGCTGAAAAAGGGCGTGCTCACCCGCGAGGAGTTCGAGCGCCGCTACCAGGCCCTGCTCAAGAAGCACTTCCAGGGGCTCGATCGCCAGCAGGCGAACCAGAACAAGATCAAGGAGCAGATCAAAGAGGTGGGCAAGGAGCTGGCCAAGAACCGGCTCACCAAAAAGCTCGGCGAGGCGCTCAAAAAGCACGACCTGGACGCCGCCCGCCGGGAGCTCGCGCGCCTGATGAAGGAGCTGAAAAAGGGCAAGCTCAACCGCTGGCAGCGCAAGCAGCTCGCCAAGCAGCTCGAAAAGGCCGCCAAGGTGCTCGAGCGCAAGGACGCCAAGGAGCTCGAGCGCAAGATGGACCAGCAGGAAAAGAAGCTCCAGAAGCAGATCCAGCAGGCCAAGCAAAAGATGCGCAAGCTGCAGCGGCGGATGCGCAAGGAGCGCGACCCCGAAAGGCGCCGCAAGCTCCAGCGCATGTTCAACAAGAAACGGCGCGCCCTGCAGCGGCTGCGGCGCCAGCGCAAGCAGCTCCAGCGCCAAAAGCGCACCCTGCGGCGGCTGTCGCGCTCCATGCAGCAGCTCGCCAAGCAGCTCCGGCGCCAGAAGATGGACGCCAAGACCCGCGCCGCGCTCCAGAAGCTCATGAAGGAGCTGTCCAAGTACCAGAACCAGGCGGCCCGCGGCAGCGCCCGCGGCCAGGCCCGGCTGACCCTCAAGCAGCTCAAGGAGCTGCTCAAGCGGCTGCGCAGCGGGCGGGGGCGGCAAAAGGGCCGGCTGTCGGACTACCTGAACCGGGCCCGGCGCGGTCGCAAGGGCCAGCGCAACTGCTCCACCTGCAAGGGCTCGGGGAAAAAGCCCGGCGGCAAGGGCCCCTGCCCGAGCTGCGGCGGCAGCGGCAAGCGGGGCGGGCTGCGCCCCGGCGGGCTGCGCCCCGGCGGCAAGGGCGGCCGCCAGGGAGGGCTGTCGCGCAGCGGCATGCGCCCCGGGGGCAAGGGCGGCAAGGGCGGCAAGGGCGGCAAGGGCGGCAAGAAGTGGGGCACCGGTCACAAGCCCGACTCGGTGAAGGGGCGCGCTACCGGCCTGGACGCCAAGCACAAGGAGCACCAGGCCAAGGGCAAGCACGGCAAGGGGCCCAGCGAGGCGCAGGTGTTCAAGGGCAGCGCCCGCAAGGGCTTTTCGAGCCAGAGCTATCGGCGCGTGTACGTGCAGTACAAGAAGATCTGGCAGGAGGTGATCAACCAGGAGGAGATCCCCCCTGGCTATCGCTACCTCATTCAGCGGTATTTCCGTCTGATCAAGCCGAGATAGGAACTACCTTCCCCGGGCGGTCTCTGTTATTTTCCTACCGGCGGCGTGAGGCGCCGCCTCCTCGAGCAAGGAGCACATCCATGAGTGAACAGGCCGCAGCCGTGGAGTCAGAGGTCCAGCAGTTCGTCTCCGACATCCAGACGCTCCGCGACGAGGTGGGCAAGATGATCGTGGGCCACGACGACATCGTCGAGGGCGTCATCACCTGCCTGCTGGCCGACGGCCACGCGCTGCTCGAGGGGGTCCCCGGCCTGGGCAAGACCATGCTGGTGCGCACCCTGGCTGAGGCGGTCCACCTGGACTTTTCCCGGATCCAGTTCACCCCGGACCTGATGCCCGCCGACATCCTGGGCACCAACATGATCCAGGAGGACGAGGGCGGCGCGCGGCACTTCGAGTTCCAGCGGGGCCCGGTGTTCGCCAACATCCTGCTGGCCGACGAGATCAACCGCGCCACCCCCAAGACCCAGTCCGCCCTGCTGGAGGCGATGCAGGAAAAGAGCGTGACCGTGGCCAATGAGACCTACCGGCTGCCCCCGCCCTTTTTCGTGCTGGCCACCCAGAACCCGCTGGAGATGGAGGGCACCTACCCCCTGCCCGAGGCGCAGCTCGATCGCTTCATGTTCAAGCTGGTGGTGACCTTTCCCGGGCGCCAGGAGATGCACGAGATTTTGAACCGCACCACGGCGGCCCAGCAGCCCGAGGTCACCCAGGTGCTCGACGACGAGCAGATCCTGACCCTGCGCTCCCTGGTGCGCCAGGTGCCGGTGGCCAACCACGTGCAGGACTTCGCCATCCGCGTGCTGCAAGCCACGCACCCGGACGACGACGAGGCCCTGCCGGTGACCAAGAAGTACCTGCGTTTCGGCTCCAGCCCCCGCGGCGCACAATCCATGCTGCTCGGCGCCAAGATCAAGGCCCTGCTCGACGGCCGGTTCAGCGCCTCGTGCGACGACATCCGCGCGATGGCCGGGCCGTCGCTGCGCCACCGGCTGATCCTCAACTTCGAAGGGGAGGCCGAGGGGGTGCGCGCCGACGACATCATCGACGAGATCCTGAACCTCGTGCCCGAGCACCGGGAGTAGCCGGGCGTTTGCCGGCCGGGTCGTCATGGCAAAGCTGCGCAGCCCCAAAAACAAAGGCAGCCCCCGCCAGACCGCCGCCGAGCGGCTCGCTCGGCGCGGGACGGACGTCAAGGAGATCTTCGACGAGGCGTTCCTCAAGGAGATCGAGAAGCTCTACATCATCTCCAAAAAGGTGTTCGCCGGACGCCTGCGCGCCGAGCGACGCACCAAGAAGCTGGGCAGCGGCGTGGAGTTCGCCGAGCACCGGGACTACACCCCCGGGGACGACTTCCGCTACATAGACTGGAACATCTACGGCCGGATGGACCGGCTCTTTTTGCGCCTGTTCGAAGAGGAGGAGGATCTCCACGTCTACATCCTGCTGGACGTGTCCAACTCCATGACCATGGGGGATCCCCCCAAGTTCTACTACGGCATGCAGCTCGGCGCCGCGCTGGCCTACATCGCCCTTTCGAACCTGGATCGGGTGGGGATCGTGCCGCTGGCCGATCGCGTGGTGGGCCGGCTGCCCCCCACGCGGGGCGTGGGCACCATCTTCAAGATCTTCGAGTTTCTCAAGCAGACCCCCATCGGCGGGCCCACCCAGCTCGAGCCGAGCCTGCGGACCTTCATTCACCAGAACCAGCGCCGCGGCGTGGCAGTGCTGCTGAGCGACTTCTACGACCCGGCCGGCTACCGCGAAGCCATCAACACCCTGCGCTACAACAAGTACGAGACCTACGTGGTGCAGGTCTACGACCTCAAGGAGGTGCGGCCCCAGCTCATGGGTGACCTCAACTTGGTGGACTGCGAGACCGGGGAGGCCCGCGAGATCACGGTGAGCCCCAAGCTGCTGACCGACTACGCCCGCGAGCACGACCGCTACTGTCAGGAGATCGAGCGCTTCTGCACCGAGCGGGGGGTGCCCTTTTTCCGGACCCACACCGGCCTGCCCTTCCAGGACCTCATCCTGGAGATCTTCCGGATGGGGGGGTTCATCAAATGACCGGGCCCCACGCGGCGCGGCGCGGCCCGGCCCTGCTCGGCAGGGCCGCGCTCGCCATTTCCCTGCTCGCCATGGCGCTGGCCGAGATCGGCTGGCTGTCCGGGGCCGGCGCCGGGGCGGGCGCCGACGCCGGGACGGCGACCCTGGCCGCCGTGGGCGGGGCGCCGGGGCTCGGCGCGATCCCGGTGCTGGCGCTGCTCGATCGCTTCACGTGGACCGGCCTGAGCAGGCTGCCGCCGACCTGGGCCCTGGCCACGGCGGCCGGCGTGGTGGTGCTGCTGTACATCCTGCGGCTGCGGCGGCGGCAGGTGGAGGTCCCCTTTTCGCCGCTGTGGGCGCGGCTGCTCAAGGACAAGGAGCCCACGAGCTTCTGGCGCCGGCTCAAGCGGCTTTTGTCCATGCTCTTGCAGTTCGTGCTGCTGGCCCTGCTGCTCGGCGCCATCGCCGACCCGCGGGATCGCACCGAGCTGCAGACCGGCCGACACATCCTGGTGCTCGTGGACACCTCGGCCTCCATGCAGGCCCGGGACGCCCCGGCCAAGGACGGCGAAGAGGGCAAGGGCCCGCGCAGCCGGATGGAGGTGGCCAAGGAGCGAATCCGGGAGCTGCTCGAGAAGAAACAACGTAACGACTACGTGATGCTGGTCCGGATGGATGGCCAGGTCACCCCCGTGACCTCCTGGACCCGGGACGGCGCCGTGCTGAACAAGGCCCTGAGCGGCATGCGGGCCGCCGAGACCTCTGCCGACATCGGCCGCGGGCTCCGCTTCGCCGCCGACACCCTGCGGGGCGCCAAAGACCCGCTGCTGGTGCTGGTGGGCGACGGACAGTACGACGCGGAGCAGCTCCGGTGCGTGCACTGGGGATTGAAGCCGCCCCCCGGCTTCGACTGTGAGACCCCGGAGCCCAAGGCGCCGGGCGCCCGCCGAGACGCTCCCCGCCGCGCAGCGGCGCGACGGGACACGGCGCGGCGGGACGCCCCCCGCCGACGCGCGGCGCGCCGCCCCCCCACCCGCCGGGGCGAAGGCGAGGGCAAGGGCGGCGAGGAGGCCAAGCGGCTCAAGGCGCCGCGCCCCGACGTGGTGGCCGCCGAGCGCTTCATCGATCCCATCGCCATGGGCCGCATCCCCGTCTACAGCGTGCTGGTGGGCAAGTCCTCCGACAACGTGGGCATCATCGCCTTCAACGCCCGGCGCAACCCGGCGGACCGCTTCAGCCACCAGCTTTTCGTGAAGGTGAAAAACTACCGCAAGCAGAAGGTGCGGGTGAACCTGCTGGTGTCCACCGGCTCGGTGCTGCCGGAGACGGTCCCCCTGGAAATCGCGGGGGGCCAGACCACCCAGTACATCAAAAAGGAGCTCCCCGCGGCGGGCGAGCGCATGACCGGCCGGCTGGTGCCGCGTTCGGGCACGGGGGAGCTCGACGACTTTCCCCTGGACGACACCGCCTACGCGCTTTTGCCCAAGCGGCGCAAGTCCAAGGTGCTGCTGGTGTCGCCGGGCAACCTCTACATCGAGGGGGTGCTGCTGCTCGACGAGGAGAACATCGCCTACCAGCGCATCACGCCGCAGGCGTGGACCCCCGGGGTGGCGCGCAAGTACGACGTGGTGATCTTCGACGACTTCACCCCGAAACGCCTGCCCCCCACCGGAAACTACCTGCTGTTCGATCCGCGGGGGGAGGCCTCGCCGGTGAAGATCGAAAAGCGCGTCAAGGATCCCGAGATCTGGTGGCCTCAGTCCGACAAGGACCGGCGCCATCCCATCATGGACTACATCCGGGTCAAGGACCTGCGCGCCCTGGAGTCCAGCGTCTTCGCCCTCGAGCGCAAGGACGTGCCCCTGATCCGGCTCGACGAGCGGGGACCCGTCTACGCCCTGCTGCGCCGGGAGGGCAACCGCAAGGTGGTGGTGATGGGGTTTTCCACCCGGCAGACCAACTGGGTGATGCGCGTGGGCTTCCCGGTGTTCCTGCTCAACACCATCGCGTACTTCGCCGGAGAAAACACCCGGCTCATCAGCACCTACCGCACCGGGGAGACCTGGACCATCCCCCTGGATGCCCCCGGGGAGTCGGTGCGGGTGCTCGATCCGGCCAAGCGCCGCTTCGCGGTCCCCATCAAGGACGGCAAGATCTCGTTTTACGGCCGCCACATCGGCTTCCACGTCATCACCACCGCCGCCGGGCGCAAGCACGAGATCGCCGGAAACCTGGCCAACGCCCGGGAGTCGGACATCGCGCCGCGCGAGACGCTGACCCTGGGCTATGGCGACCAGGCGCGGACCCCGAAGGCCCCGAGCCTGAAAAAAGACACCCCCGAGCGGACGGTGTCCACCCGGACGGTGCTGCTCACCGTGGTGCTGGCCGGCATCGGGCTGGTGCTGCTGGGCTTCGGCCTGTACGGGGGACGCGCCGCCGCGCTGTGGGTGTTTCTGGGCATCCTGCTGCTGGCGGGCGCCGTGATCGTGGTGGCGCTGGCCTTGGAGCTGCGCCCCTGGATGGGCCTGCTGCTGGCGGTGGTGATCATGCTGATCGTGGAGTGGCTGACCTACAACCGCCGGGTGACGGTGTGAGCTGATGGATCGTGCGACCACCTGGAAGATCCGGATCCTGCTGTGGCTGGTGCTCACCGGCGCGGTGGTGGGCGCCCTGGTGCACTTCGTGGGCTTCGGCGACCCGCTGCCCTGGCAGTTCCAGTGGCGCGGCCAGGACTGGGAGCTCGCCGAGCCCGCCTGGCTCTGGCTGCTGGCGGTGGTGCCGCTGCTCGTGTTGCTGCAGGGCTTCTCCCTCACCGACCTGCGCTGGCAGCAAGAGGGCCTGGTGCTGCTTTTGCGCTCGCTGGCCATCGTGGCCCTGGCGTTGGCCCTCACCCGGCCGCGCACCGTGCAGGAGCACCGGCGCGTGGCCACCGTCTTCGTGGTGGACGTCTCGGACTCGGTCTCGCCCCGCCAGCTTCGCGAGGCCCGCCGCTACATCCAGGACGTCTGGAAGCGCAAGGGGAAAAACCAGGTCAGGATCGTCACCTTTGCCCAGCGCCCGCGGGTGGTGGACATCCCCGAGTCGGGCTCGCCGTTTCCCGAGCTCGAGCGTCACGGCGGTGGCCAGGGGGCGGCCTCGGACATCCAGGCCGCGGTGCAGCTCGCCTACGGGCTGTACCCGGCGGGCTACATCCGCCGGATGGTGCTCTTCTCCGACGGGATCCAGACCAAGGGGGACCTGCTGGCCGAGGCCTACAAGGCCAACGACTACGAGGTGAAGATCCACCACCGCCCGTTTACCGCCGATCCCCGCGAGGAGGTGCTCGTCCGCGACATCTCCCTGCCGAAGAAGGTGGACGTGGGCAAGCCCTTCAAGCTCCAGGCCAACGTCTACTCCTCGCACACCGTGCGGGCCACCTTCACCCTCAAGTACGGCACGTCCCCCAACGAGATGTACTGGAACGAGCGCGAGCGGGCCAAGACCGTGACGCTCAAGCCCGGCATGAACCCCGTGGTGTTCAGCGCCGAGGTCCACGAGCCCGGCCTCATCGCCTACGTGCTGAACATGAAGCTGCCCAAGGAAAAGCCCGCCACCGGCGGCGCGCCGCGGGTGCGCGACCACGTGCGGGAAAACAACCGCGCCGTCGCCATCATGACCGTAAAGGACAAGCCCAAGGTGCTGCTGCTCGAGGGCCACGGCACCTCCCAGGTGGCCCCCTTCGTGCGGATGATGGCCCAGGAGGACATCAAGGTGGAGGTGCGCTCCGGCTGGGGCCTGCCCTCCAACATCTGGGGCCTCAAGAAATACGACTGCGTCATCTTCAGCGACGTGCGGGCCAGCTACGTGGGCCTGCAGAAGATGGCCGCCCTGGACGCCTACGTGAAAAACCACGGGGGCTGCTTCATCATGGCCGGCGGGGACGACAGCTTCGGCTCCGGCGGCTACTATCGCACCCGCATCGAGCGGATCCTGCCGGTGCGCATGGACACCGAGAAGAGCCGCAACCAGCCCTCGGTGGCCCTGGTGCTGGTGATCGACCGCTCGGGCTCCATGGGAGGTCAGAAGATCGAGATGGCCAAGGAGGCGGCCAAGGCCTCGGCCATGATGCTGTCGGCCTCCGATCAGATCGGCATCATCGCCCACGACAGCCAGGCCATCCCCATCATCCCCCTCACCCGGGCCTCCAACCGGCTGCGCATCCAGAACGCCATCGCCACCATCCACGCCGACGGCGGCACCAACATCCACCCCGCCCTGCGCATGGGCTACGACTGGCTGCGCTCCTCCAACGCCCGCATCAAGCACGTCATCGTGCTGTCGGACGGACAGTCCCCCAACCGCGAGCGCATCTGGTCGCTGGCCGAGGAGATGCGCACCAGCCGCATCACGCTCTCGGCGGTGGGCATCGGCCACGGGGCGGACCGCACGCTGCTGCAGACCATGGCGCGCAACGGCGGCGGCCGCTACTACTTTACCAACGACCCGAACAACATCCCCAAGATCTTCACCAAGGAGACCTCCATCGCCTCGCGCTCGGGCATCGTGGACGAGGCCATCAAGGCGATGCAGGTCAAGACCGCCTCGTTTTTGCGGGGCGTCAACATCAAGGGCGCGCCGCTATTGCGGGGTTACAACCCCACCAAGGCCAAGTACCGCGCCGACGTGTTCTTCGTGACCAACCCCTACGGCGAGCCCCTGCTGGCGCGCTGGCGCTGGGGCCTGGGCAAGACCGCCGCCTTCACCTCGGACATCAAGGGGCGCTGGGCCTACGCCTGGCTCACGCGCTGGCTCCATGGCTTCAAGCGGCTGTGGGCCCAGCTTCTGCGCGACACCATGCGCCTGCGCACCTACGAGCAGTATCCCATGTACACCGCGGTCTCCTCGGGCCGTGTGCACGTGGTGGTGGACGCGGTGGACAAAAAAGACACCTTCCAAAACGAGCTTTCCTCCCAGCTCACCGTCTACGACTGGTGGGCGCCGGCGCGCAAGCGGCGCATCCCCCTCGAGCAGACCGCGGCGGGGCGCTACGAGGCCACCTTCACCATGCACCGCTATGGCGCCTACGTGCTGCAGGCCCGCCACCACAAGCGCTACCGGGCCAAGCCGCGCAAAAAGGGCGGCAAGGCTCGCACCTACAAGCAGCAGGTGGCCGAGTCCTTCGGCTCGGTGACCCTGTCGTACCCCCGCGAGTACCTGCAGCTCCAGCCCACCGCCCGCGAGTGTCGGCGCGACCCCACCGTGTGTCCGGGTTTGCAGCTTTTACGCCGCGCCACCGCCACCTCCGGGGGCAAGACCCTGGGCCGGGCGGCCACGGCCTACAAGACCATCTTCGACCCCGGCGCCGAAAAGGAGCTGCGCTACAAGGAGATGTGGCACTGGCTGCTGTATCTGGCCATGGCCCTGCTGCTGCTCGACATCATCATGCGTCGGCTGCGTCTTTTCGGCTACCGGCCCATGCGCGCCGCCTAGGCGGCCGCCCCGCAGCGCCCCATGGCGAAGCCCCCGCGTGAGAGTCGGCCCAGCCGCCCCAGCCGCCCCATCCACCCCATCCACCC
>CAYFWA010000092.1:1391-13842 GCA_964346625.1 uncultured Myxococcales bacterium | reverse complement strand
GACGATCCGGACGAGCCGGCACTCCAGCTGCGCCGGGCTCTCGGCGACGCGCGGCCCCTGCCGCCGGCCGGTTTGCCATTCATTGCCGGATGGGCGATCCTGGATTGGTCGGTGGTGGTCGGGATGCCAATGCTCGACTGCCGCCAGCCATGGCCAGGGACACCAATGCTCGATTACCTCGGCATACTCCGTCGACTGAACGAGATCCGCCTCGCGTACGTCGTGGTGGGGGGCGTCGCCGTGAATCTCCACGGCATCCCGCGGATGACCTATGATCTCGACCTCCTGGTTGCGTTGGACGATGACGCCCTGGGTCGTCTGGTGCAGACGCTGGACGTGTGGGGGTTTTCACCGCGGGCGCCGGTGCCGCTGGCGCACCTCGCCGTTGCCTCCCACCGCGAGTCCTGGATCCGCGACAAGGGAATGAAAGCCTTCTCGGTGGTAAACCCGGCCTGGGCGGTCAGCGAGATCGACCTCATCCTGGACGCGCCGGTGGACTACGAGACCGCACGCCGCCGCGCGCGCATCGTGTCCATGCAGGGAGTGGACGTACCCATCATCGCGCTCGAGGACCTGATCCGGATGAAGGCCGACACCGGTCGCGCGCAGGACGAGGCCGACATCCGCCACCTGCGTCGGCTGCTCGAGGAGGATGACATATGAGCCGAGAGCGGCAGCGGACCCCGCCCGTCGGGCGGGGGTTCGACTATCACGTCTCCGACGAGCAGATCGCCGAGTACCGCAAGAAGCCACCGGAGCTGCGGCTGGCCTGGCTCTACCAGGCCGCGGTGCTGCGCATGCACTACCCCCGCGAGATCGTCGAGCGGCAGGAGCGCCTTCGGCGTGGGTAGCGCCACTCGAGCGATGTCGAGCAGCACCCGGAGCGCCTTCGGCGCGAGTAGCGCCACTCGAGCGATGTCGTGCAGCACCCGGAGCGCCTTCGGCGCGGGTAGCGCCACTCGAGCGATGTCGAGCAGCACCCGGAGCGCTTGCGGCGCGGGTAGCGCCTCGCCGGATCTGGGTGTGGCTACAGCGATGGCCCAAAGCGGGCCGCGCACAGGCTCCGGGAGGAGATCGCTGATCGGGGCGCCCGTCTCATCGGACTCATCGGACTCATCGGAACGCCGTCAGGCGCAGGGTTCGCTGGATGCGGTCGCGGTGGTCGGCGGCCACGCCGGCCGCGTCGGCATAGTCGGGCCATCGCGCGACCACCTGCTGCACTTCGGTGAGCAGCGCCTGGGCCCGGCCGCGCTTCATGAAAGCGCTCCGGCCGCAGGCGCGGAAGTCCTCGAGGGAAAACCCGCGTCGCTTTCCGTTGATGGTGAGCTGGTGCTGGTTGGTCCAGGCCCCCTCGGGATTGTAGGCGTAGGTGACGTCGAAGGCGGGGGCCAGCGACCACCGCCCCCGGCGATCCATCAGGAAGGCGATGTTCTTCACGTGATCGTCCTGGTTGCGAGCGACGACGTTGAAGACCATGCGCCGAAAGAGCTGCTCCACGTCGGCCGGGGAAAGACCGAGCCGCCGAACGACCTGGAGCGCTTGCTCGTAGCCGTGCGCACCCGCCTGGTTGAGATCGAAGTGCGCCAGGGCGCCCAGAGACTGCATGTGAAGCTTGTCGCTTCCCCCCAGACGATCGAAGCGCCGGGTCATGAAGTGCCGGCGGCCGTCTTCCTCGAGCAGTCGGCACTCGCTCAGGCGAAGGCCGGCGTCTCGGGCCATGTTGGCGTAGGCGTACTCGACCGCGCCGTATCCCTGGGGATCATCGAGCTCCTTGTCGCGGTTGCCGCTGACACCGTCGAACTTGAGCAGCCAGTGCTCGAAACCCTCGTCCGTGGGGACCTGACCCGAGCGCACCTCGTTGGTCTCGGGGTTCCAGGCGATGACCGCCTTTGCCCGGGCTCCGCCGGCCGAGGTCCCCACGCGCAGTAGGTCCCGCAGGGAGTCCGCGCGTCCCTTTTCCGAGAAAGTGGCGCGGAGATCGTCGCGGTGTGTGAGAACCTCCGAGGCCAGTGCCACCAGCCGGTCCACGTGAATCCGATCCGCCCGGCTCGGTCTCGGGCCGATGGCGGGCTCGAACTCCAGGGCCCCCATGCCCCGGGTGCCGATGTAGCAGAGGCGCTCCACCGCGTTGAACGACTCGGGCGTGCGCCCCTGGGTCGCGAGCCAGGCATCGATAACCGCATTGCCGAACTTGTCGGGAAGGGAGTCGGCCAGCAGTCCCGGGAGACCATGGAAGGTTCGTCGAGGCAGGCTCGGGAATCGATAGACCCGCTGCGAAAGAGGCATGGTGAGCGGGGCGAGCTGGATGCCGCTGGGCAAAAACCCGGGCGCGTACTCGAAGGCGGCCGCGTCGCGCTCGCCCTCCGCTTCGTCCGGCAGGGCGACCGCGCCGACTCTCGTGCCCCAGAGCCGCACCTCGGCCACGGTGCTCATCGCTCGTCCCCCCACGTCCAGCTCGGGTGGGCACCGCCGGGTCCCGCAACGTCACCGTCACCGTCGCCGGCGCCATGCTGGAGCCTGCGGCGTTTCGACGAGGCCCGCTTCCGCTGGGCTCCCCGTGCCTCGAGTAACTCCATGGGGCTCGGCGTCGGCGGCGGGACGAGCTGCTCGAGTCCCTCGAGCAACCCGAGCACGCGAAGGACCCGGAGCATGCTCGACACCGCGCTGGAGCGGCCGGCTTCCATGCGTTCGAGCGTGGCCGAGCCGATCCCGGCCTGCTGCGCCACCTCCTTTTGCGTGAGCCCCAGTGCGACCCGATGATGAGCCAGCCGGCGGCCCAGCTCACCCAGGATGGCTTCATCCGTGAGATTCGGCTCGAGCTTCATAATTCATCAAAATAGGTGAAAAATAATTCTATGTCAATTTCTGTCATCATTTTTGATGTTCCGGACGACAAAATGACAAGTTACATCTTGGAGCGCTCCCCAACACGGAAAGGATCATCATTTTTGATAAAAAAGCAGTTCTCTCTCTTCTCAATCATCATCTCTGATGTTTTATGTGGCCTCGGCTAGAGTCGCACGAGCCGTACCCTGTCCATGTCAGGGCTGTCGGAGCCGTACCCCCTGCCAGCGTTCGGGAAAAATCGCTCCGCGTCGCCTCGCGGGCGGCCCACGGCGTCGCTGCAGCTCCCTGCTGCTCCCCTCGCCGCTGCTCCCCTCGCCGCTGCTCCGTTCGCCACTGCTCCGTTCGCCACTGCTCCCCTCGCCGCTGCTCCACGCTTCCCTTGGTTCGCAATCTCGTGGAGAGTCCGGTACGATGAGACCGACGCGCACAGCAGGATCGGGCCGGCCAGGCGGCGCGAGTCGACGAGGAAAAAATGGCTTTGAGCGGAAACGACCGAGCGTACCCGTCAAACCAGTGCGTCCGCGGGCGGTTGATGAGGCGGGATGTGCGAACCGTGCAGGCCGTGCGGGCTGGGCTGGGCGCGCTGGCTGCGCTGGGCGCGCTGGCCAGCGGTTGCGGCCCCTCGGACGTTTCGAATACGCCCCGGAGGCCTTCGCCCCGACCGCGCCCCGCGGTTCGGGTGGTGGCCGAGATCGCCCCGCAGAACGCGCTCGGGCGGGTGCAGGTCTCGCTGCTCGGCACGGATCGACGCCGGGGCCAGGTCTTCGTGCTGACCCGGCATTCGAAAGCATTGGGCCTGGCAGCGCGCTCGCGAGGGGGCGGGGGCAAGGGATCGAGCAATAGCTCGAGCAAGGGCTCGAGCGGGGGCAAGCCGGGGGCCAAGGACGCGCCCCGGCGGTTTTCCGTCATCGACACCTACGACCTGGCCACGGGGCGGCGGGTGGGTCGCCGGCGCGTCGACCCCCCGCCCCGCGAGCGCTCGCTGTTGCAGATGACGCTTTACAGCCGCTCCCTCAAGCCCAAGCGCCCGGCCCGGCTGCAGACCGGGGTGGACCTGGTGCGGCGGCTGGGGCCCGGCACCACCACCGCGCGCCCACCCCTGGTGGCGGTGAGCCCGGACGGGGCCTGGGTGGCCTACAACCGCTTCGCCGACAAGCTCTGGCTGCTGTCCGTGGGCGCGGGCAGCGGCGAGGCGAAGCCGCGGCCGGGGCGCCGGCTCAACCAGGGCAGCCCGGCCTGCTATCGCCCGACCTTCTCGCCCGACAGCCGATATCTGGCCTTCCACTGCTTCGTGCGCAAGCAAACCGAGTACTGCCCGGCGCTGGTGGCGCTGCGCCCGCCCGCGAGCGCCAGGAACCCGACGGCGCGGGGCGCCGGGGGCCGGACACCGCGCACGCGGTGGCTGTGCCAGCCCAAGGGCTACGTGCACTCCGGGCCTTTCTGGCAGCCCGACAGCGAGGCCTTCTACGCGTTGATCCGGCGCGGCTTCGGCGCCTACCGCGATCCCGAGCCCGGGCTGTGCCTCACCCGGGTCACGGTGGAGGCCGAGCCCAAAAAGCGACGCTCCACACCGCTGTGGTGCCAGGCGCTGGATCGAAAGCGCGATATGCACCGAAGGTTCCGGTTTCGCATGGACCCCCAGGCTCGCACCGGCGTGCTGCTCAGTGAATCGCTCGAGGCCCGGTCGTACACGTTCAGGGGGGATGTCCCATCCCCCCTCGCCCCGAAAAAGCGCAGTTTTTCGGGGCTCACCCCCAATCATCGCGCTTCGCGCCGCTGCAAGGAAAGGCGCCAATTCGCCGTTTCGCGCAATTTCGTTCCTACGAGACACCTGAACGGTTACGCCCGGTCAAAGGGCTGCGCTTTCGATGTGCGCTGGATCCGGCTGTCCGACGGCGAGATCCTCGCCCACCTGCGCGACGTGCCGCTGCCCGACATCGGGCTGCTGGCCCACGCCACGGTGCTCGGATCCGGCGGCCTGCTGGTCACCCCGGCTTGTGGCGGCGGGGTGCTGCTGGTGGATCTGCGCCACGAGCGGGTGCACCGTCGGCTGCGGGGCCGGCGGTTTTTCAACCAGCGCTGGGACGAAAGGCGGTCCCTGCTGCTGCTGGAGCACGTCGGCCGGCGACGATTTCGCCTCGTGGAGCTGGACCCCCACGCGCTGCTGGGGGACGCGCCGGCGCCGCGGTGACGGCGGCTCCTCGGCCGGAGCTTCGGGGATCGCGCGACGACCCGGCGGCCGGACCCTCCTCGCGCGCTCAGCGCGAAAGCCGCGACAGGCGCCAGTCGGCCACGGCCCGGGTGAGGCCGGGGGCGAGGCGGCTGAGGCGCTCGAAGTCCCGCCAGGGCGCCCCGGGCACAATGCAGTAGACGAGGCGGGCGCGTCCCACGGGCGGGCGCGTCCCACGCATTGAGCGGGCACGCCGATGTCACGATGATACGATGACGGCGATGGAGCTGCGACCCTATCAGACCGAGAGCCTCGCGCAGGTCGAGGCGCGCTACCGGGTCGGGGCCCGGCGGCTGCTGGTGGCCCTGCCCACGGGGACGGGCAAGACGGTGGTGTTCGCGCGGTTCCCCGGCTATTTCCGCATGAAAAAGCGGCTGCTGGTGCTGGCCCACCGCCGGGAGCTGCTCGAGCAGGCGCGCGACAAGTTCCAGCGCGTGGATCCCGACCTCGCGGTGGACATCGAGCAGGGGAGCCGGCGCGCCACGGCCGACAGCCAGGTGGTGGTGGCCTCGGTGCCCACCCTGGGGCGCAAGGGCTCGGCGCGGCTGGCCGCGCTGGACCCCGAGGAGTTCTACCTCATCGTGGTGGACGAGGCGCACCACGCGGTGGCGACCACCTACCGGCGGATCTTCGATCACTTCGGGCTGTTTTCCCCGGACACCCGGCGGCTGCTGGTGGGGTTCACGGCCACGCCCTACCGCGGCGACGGCCAGGGGCTCGGCGAGGTGTTCCAGGAGGTGGCCTACTCCCGCAGCCTCGAGGAGATGATCGCCCGGGGCTACCTGTGTCCGGTGGGCGGCTGGCGCGTGGACTCGGACGTGGACCTGGGCGGGGTGCGGATGCGGGCCGGGGACTTCGTGGAGTCGCAGCTCGCCGAGCGGGTGAACGTGGAGGAGCGCAACGCCCTGGTGGTCCAGGCCTTGATGCGGCTCGCTCCCGAGCGCCGGACGCTGGTGTTCTGCGTGGACGTGGCCCACGCCCAGGCCGTAGCCGACGCCTTCAACCAGGCGGGCGTGGCGGCGGCGGCGGTCTGGGGCGCCATGCCCCAGGTCGAGCGCGCCGAGACCCTGGCGCGGTTTTCTGCCGGAGCGCTGCAGGTGGTGACCAACTGCAACGTGCTCACCGAGGGCTTCGACGAGCCGCGGGTGGACTGCGTCATCATGGCCCGCCCCACTCAGTCGCGGCTGCTGTACGCCCAGATGGTGGGCCGGGGCACGCGGCTGCACCCGGACAAGACCGACCTGCAGGTCATCGACGTGGCCGACAACAGCCAGCGCCACGAGCTGCGGGGGCTGCACACCCTGTTCAACCTGCCCGAGAAGATGAGCCTACAGGGGAACGACGCCCGGGCCGTGGCCGAGGAGCTGCACCGCGTGGAGCGGCGCTACCCGTGGGTGGACGTGACGCGGATCACCTCCCCCGAGCAGCTTCGGATGGCGGCCGAGCGCATCGAGCTTTTTCACTTCGGCCCCCCGGATGAGCTCGAGGGGCTCACCGACCACGCCTGGCACGCCCTGCCCGGTGGCGGCTACCGGCTGTCGCTGCCCAAGGGCGAGGCGGTGGTGGTGGCCCCCACGCTGCTGGACCAGTGGGAGGTCCGGCTGCTCGGGCCCCGGGGGCGATCGCGGCCCTCCGAGCGGCGCGGCCAGCAACCCCCGGGCGTGCTGTCGGCCCACAGCGCGCTGGAGCCGGCCATCGCGGCCGCGGATCGGTTCGTGACCCGCGAGCGGCGCGACGCCGTCTACGTGGTGGACCTGCACGCCCCGTGGCGCCACCGCCCCGCGTCGGAAAACCAGCTCCAGGTCCTGCGCGACCGCGGCGTCCCCACTCCGAAGGGGCTCACCCGGGGTCAGGCCTCCTGGATGATCAGCCTGGCCATGGGACGTCGGGGATGAGCGCGCGCTGGGGGCAGAGGCAACCCGGTCGGGCCCCGAAGAACCGATCGCGCGCCGAACCGTCTGATGCATCGATGTCTTTCATCGCTGTTTTGTTGAGGCTTCGTGCGGGTCGAAGGCTCGAGGCCATCGGGCGCGGGCCCGCGCCGGGAGCACCGCGATGAAGTGGGCGAGGAAGCGACTGCCGATGGCGGCCCTGGCATTGGCCGGACCCACCTGCACCGCCGGATCGTCGCGATGAAGCGGGTGACGAAGGGACTGCTGATGGCGGCCCTGGCACTGGCCGGCTCGGCCTGCGTCGTCGGGCCGTCGTCGGTCTCGAGCCCGGGCGCGCCGGTGGCTCCGACTCCAGGAGGTCCGCACGAGCCGAGCGCCCGGACTCGCCCGCCGGACGGAGGCTCGCCTCGGGCCCGGATGTCCGCTCGGCGCTTTGGCCGCCGCGGCGCCAGGGCCGCGCAAAGGCCGGCGCGGCCGGGGCCGGCGCGGCCGGGGCCAGCGCGCCCGCCGCGGCCCGGCGGATCTCCTGGTGGCAAAACGCGACGCGGCACCGGCGCGCCGTGGGCCGGCGGCTGCACTATTATTGCCCGGCGCGGCCCGGCGGCCGGCTCGGTCGCCTCTGGGGCAGCGGGCCCTACACCGACGACTCGTCCATCTGCACCGCAGCGGCGCACGCCGGCGTGATCACCCGGGCGGCAGGGGGGCGGGTGACCGTGCAGATCCGGCCCGGGGCCAGGCGCTATCTGGGCAGCCGCTCCCACGGCGTGACCAGCCGGGGCTACGGCCCCTGGAAGGGCTCCTTCGAGGTGGTGGGCGCGCGGCAGCAATCCGGGCCGGCGCGGGGCGCCGGCGGGCGGGGCGGCGGCCCGCGGCGCATCACCTGTCGCGACACCGCCACGCGGTATCGGGGACAGGTGGGCCGGCGCCATACCCTCCGCTGCCCGCCCGCGTCGCGGCTCGGCCCGGTCTGGGGCACGGTGGTCTACACCGACGACTCGTCCATCTGCACCGCGGCGGTGCACGCCGGGGTGATCACGCAGGCGGGCGGGGGGGTCACCATCGAGATCGCAGCCGGGTTCGCGCGGTACCCGGCCAGCCGCCAGCACGGCGTCCACAGCCGGGTCTGGGCGCGCTGGAGCGGCAGCTTCGCCTTTCCGTGAGGCGGCCGAATCCCGAAATCAATCTCGCGTGTTAGCCGGCGCGCGGCGGGGGGACCCAGCCGCCGAAGGCCCGCTCGAGGGCCCGAGCCACGGCCACGGTGACGTGGTCATGGCCGTGGATGCCCACCACCTGCACGCCCAGCGGCAGCCCGCGGCGATCCAGGCCGAGGGGGACCTGGGTCACGGGCAGCTCCAGCACGTTCATGATGGCCGTGTAGGCCCAGTGAACGGGGGGCAAAAGCGGCCTTCGGTGCCGCGGCGCCGGGCTGGGGTACGGCGGGTAGAGCATCACGCCGCGGGGACCGATGCGCTCGACGAGCTCGGCGCGCAGGGCGCGGCCCAGGGCCACGTGCTTTTCGGCCGCCGCGGGCAGCCAGCCGGGGACCTGCTCGAGCAGGGCCAGGCCGAGCGAGGGCACGGTGAAGGGCGAGCGCCCGGCCAGGGCGCGCAGCAGCTCGCGGCCGAGCCGAAAGGACCCACCGTCGGCCAGCAGCTCCCGATAGCTGGGCCCCGGGGCGGCCGAGAGCATGGACGACCAAATGAAAAGCGACTTGGACAGGGCGGGCAGGCGGGCGCGCACCACGTGGGCGCCCCGGCCGGCCAGCCAGGTCACCGCCCGCTGCTGGGCCGCGCGCAGCGCCGGGTGCACGGGGCTGAAGCCGTTTTCCGGGACGTCGAGCACCCGCAAATCCTGCAGGTCCACCGCGTCGGGATCGCCCAGCTCGAGCTCGCGGCAGCCCGCGTCCTGGCCGTCGGGGCCGGCCAGCAAGGTCAATAGCGGCCAGAGATCCGCGGCGCGTCGGCAAAGCGGCCCCGTGGTCACGTAGCGCAAAAGCTGCGCGTCGCCGGTCTCGGCGTTGGGATACTGCCCGGTGCCCGGCACCAGGCCGCCGGTGGGCTTGTGGCCGAACACGCCGTTGAAAAACGCCGGCATCCGGATGGAGCCGCCGATGTCGGAGCCCAGGCCGAAGGGCGAGCCCCCGGCGCCCACGATCCCGCCCTCCCCTCCGGAGCTACCGCCAACGATGCGCCTGGAATCATATGGGTTTCGGCTACGGCCGTAGACCCGGTTGTCCGACTCCATCCACATGCACAGCTCCGAGACGTTGGTCACCCCGAGCGGGATCGCCCCGGCCGCACGCAGCCGGGCCACGGCCGTGGCGTCCTGCGCGGCGATCACGCCGCGGCGCGACACCAGACCCGCGGAGTTGGGCATGCCCGACAGCGCGAAGGCTTCCTTGATGGTGCATGGCACGCCGTGCAGCGGTGGCAACCCGTCGGGACCCTGCACGGCGAGCCGCTCGTCGGCCTGGCGGGCCTCGTCGAGCGCCGCGTCGAAGCGGTCTGACACCACGAGATTGAGCCTGGGGTTGACCACCCGGATGCGGTGGATGTGGGCCCGCACCGCCTGCTCGGAAGTGATCTCCCGCTGGCGGATCCGGCGGGCCAGGGTGGTCGCGGACTGGGTCAGAAGTGGGTTCATGCGGGTCTGGTCCTCAGCGCTCCGATAGTACGCCGCCGCCGCTGGAGTTCCAATGGTTATTCCGAGCGGGTCCGATTTCTTGGCTCGGTTTTTTTGAAGCCCCCGCAACTTATTCAGAGCCCCTCGTAACTTACCTGGTTCGGGTTTTCGGCTTCCCGGGAGCCCCCGAAACCTACCTGGTTCGGTCTTTCGGTCGGCCGTCAAGCGGGCGGTGAGCACGCCGTCACGTGCCGCGGGGCTGTCGCTCTGCGTCCCCTCGGGTTCCGGTTCCTGCTCGAGGTCGAAGCGCACCCGCGCCAGCACCGGGACCCCCTGGCCCACGTACCCGACGCTGGTACCGTGGTGGATCTGCACGACGGTGGCCAACCAGCGCCACTCCGCCTCCAGCGCCGTCCGGGGATAGACCCGTGGGTCGTCGGGATCGAGGCTCCGGGCGCCGGGGCCGTCGGCGCGGCAGCCACCGGCTTGCGCACCGAGCGCGGCCCCCAGCAGGACCACCATCACCACCGACGCCCGCGCCCGCGCCCACCCCCGCGGCCCGGGGGCTCGCGGCAGGCGCAAGCCGGCGCCGTAATCCGCCCCGGCGCCCCCCGGGCATCGTCCCCCGTTTCCGCTCAAGCCTCCCTGGTTCCACTCCCCCCGTACCGTACCTGGCTCGGTTTGCGGAGACCCCCGAAACGTACCTCGTTCGGTTTGCGGAGACCCCCGAAACGTACCTCGTTCGGTTTGCTGGCCTGGTTTGGGATCTACGAAATCCAATGATATCAGATTGATTTGCACTGATTTCCCTCCCGGCCGTCTGGGGACGGCGTCGTCGCGCTCCGATGACGCAAGATCCAGACCAGCGGGAACGTCAGGATCGTGACGCTGGCCTGCGGGGGCGGCCCGCCCCGGGGTCGCCGCGGGGCCGCGGGGTGGGGCCGCGCTCTAGCGGATTCGAATCTCGCGAAGACGCCGGCTGGCAGGGTGTCCCTGGCAGCCGGTCCCTGGCAGGCGGTCAATCGGGTCGCAAGACCGTGCCGCCGAGCTGTCGGGCCAGCGACTCGAGGTCGGGGGACGTGGGCAGGTGCCACAGGTGGGCCGGGCAGCCGGCCCGGCAGTCGCTGGCGCCGAAGCCGGGGGCGGCCGGGTGCCCGCTGGGCAGCCGGCCGACGCGCTGATTCAACGCACACTCGGTCAGGTGTTTTAGGGCGGAGCCCCTCGACGCGAGCGCGGCCTCGGCCAGGATCACCGCGCCCAGGCGCTGCACGCCGGACAGGCCCGTGAGGTGATCGATGTGCCAGTGCGGCCGGATCGGCCCCCGCAGGTGCCGGATCACCCGCGCCCGCAGCCCCCGCCGCGCCGAGCCCACGTACAGGTAGCCGCCCGGCGCGAAGCGCAGGGGGCCAAGGGCGCCCACGGTCACGCGGCGCAGACGCCCCAGCCGCAGCACCAGGACGTACAGCCCGCGATCGCGGTCGTCTGGCTCGCGCTCACCCCGAGGGCGGCCGAGGCCTCCGACCTCACGGACGATCATGGATTCCTCGATCCGAGCAGGGCCATCCCTTCTTTGTAGCAGGCTTGCCGCTCCGTGCGGCCTGTCTGTCAGCCAATCGCGCGGGCGGTGATCGATGTGATACCCTGCGGGGGGACTACGCCTTGAACTGGGCGTACGGCGTTCCAGGTGACTTCATGAGGCATCCCCGGCTCTGGCTATTGCTTTGCACCGTTTGGCTCGTCGCGCTGCCGCTCGGAACCGGCTGCTCGAAAAAAGACCCGGCCACCGACGTCAGCGGCGCGGCCCGAAAGAGCCCCCCCGATCGCTGCGCGCAGGCGGTGGACCACCTGCTGACCGTGGTCAATCGCAGTGCGGTTATGCGGGCGGGGGCGGGCGCCAAGGCGGGGGCGGGCGCCACCCCGAGCCGCGTGGAGCTGGCCGTCCAGGCGAAGATCCGCCAGACCGCGCTGGGGCGCTGCCGCGCGAAGGGAATCACCGAGGCGCAGCTTCGGTGTATCCTCGCGGCGCGGTCGGCCAAGGAGCTCGCGGGGCTCGCAGACTGTCCGGCCCTCGAGCGGTCGCCCTTGCCCTGGCTGCGGCTGACCCACGGCCCCGCCGCGCCGGCGCCGCGCTCTCACGCTCGCTCGCGCTAACGCGTCGTCGTTCCTCATTGCTCCCGGAGCGGCCTGCACTGCAAACTCACAGCCGATGTCCTTAGAACTCGCGCAAGAACAACTTCGGCATTCGTGCGCCGCTCCATCAACTCTGTCTGCGTCGCTCATCGGTTAAATACGTCCATGTATTCGCCCTCCTCGCTTCTTGACAGCATTGCGCCTCGGCGCCCTCGGTGCTTCGAGCTTATTTTTGCGCGAGCCCTTAGGGCTCGTGCAAAAATAACTTCGGCATTCGGCCGCCGATCCATCCCGGCCCACGGCGTCGTTCGTCGGTTAAATACGTCAATGTATTCGCCCTCCTCACTCCTTGCGGGCCGGGCGCCTCGGCGGCCTCGGTCCTTCGAGCTTATTTTTGCACGAGCCCTTAGCGCGAGAGCTTCACCCGGCGCTTGCCCCGGCGCACCGTGAGCTTCAGGGGGCCGCGGCCGGCCAGGGCCCGGTAGAGCCGGTTCACGTCCGCCCACTGCTCGAGGGGGTGGCCGCCCTGGGCGGTGACCACGTCCCCGTCGCGCAGGCCCAGGCGGGCGCAGGCGCCGCCCGGGCGCACGCCGTAGGTCCGGTAGCCCACCTTGGACAATCCGTCCCAGTGGGCGACGAAGTAGCAAGGCCGTCCCGCGCCGCCGGAGCCGGAACCGCCGCCGGAGCCGGAACCGCCGCCGGAGCCGGAACCGCCGCCGGAGCCGGAACC
>CAYFWA010000092.1:0-1291 GCA_964346625.1 uncultured Myxococcales bacterium | reverse complement strand
GCTGCCCGCACCGCCGTGCGTCGCGGCGTGCGCGGAGGGCGGGGTCACCGCGTCCAGCGCCGCCTCGCAGGGCTGCGAAAGCCACGCCGCGGGCACCACGTCGCGCACGAAGGTGCGCAGCTTGCCCTCGACCGGCACCGTTTTCGCCGGCTGGCCGACCGCGAGACGCAGCGCGAACGAGCCGGTCACCGGTGCCCCCCGCTCGGCGGGCACCGGCTGCAGCGTCACCTTCCCGGCGATGCGCGCGGGGGGCACGGGTCGCCCCCGATACAGCACGCAGGCCCGAGCGCGGGAGGCCCCCTTCCGCTCGCCCTGCTCTTGGCCCAGGGTCACGGTTTGCTTCTTTTGGGGACGGGGCAGCTCGAACAGGATTCGAATCCGCTGCTCGATGGGGGTGAGCCGCCCCTCTTCGCGCAGCCCTCCCAGCCGCAGCCGACCGCCGGAGGCCGCGCCCGAGCCCGCGCCGCCGGCGGTCACCACCACCCCTCGATCCAGCGCCGGGCTGTCCCCGCGGAAGGTCTTGGCGCCCGCGGTGACCTTCAGCGCCAGCCGGGGGGTGAAGCGGGCCGGCAGCGACGGCTTGCCGGGCCGCAGGGCGCTTCGCCACCGCCGCCGATCGCGGCGGCAGGAATCCACCTCGGCGCGGGTGCGCAGGGCGCGGCAGGCGCTGGGGGCGCCGAGCAGGGCGCGGCAGCGCCGGCGGCGCGTCGCCCCGCTCACCGCGCGGCACAGCGCCGGGTCCCGCGCGGCCAGGGCCACGCAGGCCGGCTCGCGACCCCGGGCGCGGGGCACGCGCGCCGGACAGGCCTCGGGTGCGCCGTACAGGCCGGCGTACAGCCGACGGCAGACCGCCGGCCAACGCGGGTGCTGGATCTCGTCGCACAGCGACACGCTCTTTTCCGAAAGCGCCCGGCGCGTCTCGCAGATCCGCTCGGCCAGGTTGGCCCGATCGGCCTCGCGGGTGAGCTCGGGGGGCAGCGCGGCGGCCACTCGGGCCACGCAGGCCTTGCGCGAACGGTAGCCCTTCACCGCGGCGGCCAGCCCGGAGGGCGAGCTGCGGCGCGCCCGCGGGTCCCGTTCGTCGGCGCCGCTCGCGGCTCCCCCATCCACGCCCGCCGCCCCCGCGCCGCTCGATCCGGAGCCGGCGGTGGCCGGCTGGCAGGGGGGACAGGGTACGGGCGGGGCGGCCCCGGAGCGCTCGTCGCAGCCGGCCGCGCCGGCGAGCAGGCCGACGCTCAGCGCCGCCGCGAGCAGCGCCGCCGCGAGCAGCGCCGCCGCGAGCAGCGCCGCC
>CAYFWA010000091.1:9275-13845 GCA_964346625.1 uncultured Myxococcales bacterium | reverse complement strand
CTCCGTTGGCCGGGGCCGGCTCCGTTGGCCGGGGCCGGCTCCGTTGGCCGGGGCCGGCTCCGTTGGCCGGGGCCAGCTCCGTTGGCCGGGAAAACGCCCGCGTTCCGCTGGCCCTGCTTGGTTTTCATGCGCGGCGCCGCACGGTATCATGCCCGCCATGAGCAACCACGATCAACAGCGACCGCAACCGCGACCGCAACCGCAACCGCAACCGCAACCGCAACCGCGACCGCAACCGCAACAGGGGCAAAACGCCAACTCGAACGAAACGGCCGATGCCGGGCGAGGGGGGCCGAACGCGACGCTCGAGGGAGATCCACCGCTGCACGCGCTGAGCGTCGAGCGGCTGCTTTCGGGTTTGGCCGAGGGTCGCTTCACCAGCGTGGAGGTGGTGGAGGCGCTGCACCGGCGCATGGACGAGGTGGACCCGCAGCTCAACTGCTTCGTGCACCGGGACCCGGAGCAGGTGCGGGCCGATGCCCGGGCCGCGGACGACGACCGCGCCGCGGGCCGGCTGCGCGGGCCCCTGCACGGGCTGCCCATTACCATCAAGGACAACGTGGACGTGGCGGGCCTGGACTCCACCCTCGGCATGCGGTCGCGCCGCCACCAGCCCGCGGCCCAAGACGCCCCCCTGGTGCGGGCGCTCAAGGAGGCCGGCGCCATCCTGCTGGCCAAGACCAACGTGCCGCAACTTTTGCTGGCTCAGGAGACCGAGAACGCCATCTGGGGGGTGACCCGCAACCCCTGGAACTTGGATCGGGTGCCCGGCGGGTCCAGTGGCGGCGAGGCCGCCGCCATCGCGGCCGGCTGCTCGCCGGCGGGTTTCGGCACCGACATCGGCGGATCCATCCGCATGCCCGCGCACTTCTGCGGCATCGCGGGCCTCAAGCCCACCCTGGACCGATGGACCAACCGCGGCTCCAACTCCGCCATCCCCGGCCAAGAAATCGTGCGGGCCCAGATCGGCCCTCTGGCCCGCAGCGCGTCGGACGTGGCGCTGCTGTATCGAGCCATCGATCCCGCGCAGCTCGCGGCCTCCGATCCCGCGGTGCCCCCGCTGCCGGCGGGCGACCCGAACGAGGTGCGCCTCGAGGGCCTGCGGGTGGGCTGGTTCGACGACGACGGCTACCTCACGCCGGCGCAGTCCATCCGCCGCGCGGTGCTCGAGGCGCGCGAGGCGCTTCAGGCGGCCGGCGCCGAGCTGGTGCCCTACTCCCCGTCGAACGCCGACGAGCTGATCTACCTGTGGCTCGGCGCCATCAGCGCCGACGGCGGACGCACCATCGACCAGGCGCTCGCCGGCGAGACCATCAGCCCGCAGCTCAAGCCCTCGCGCGCCACCCTCAAGCTGCCGGCTCCCGCGCGCAAGGCCCTGTCCCGGGTCATGGCCATCGCCGGCGAAAAGCGCCTGTCGCGGCTGCTGTCGGTGCTGGGGGAAAAGCCCATGGACGAGGTCTGGCGCCTCACCGCCCGCCGCACCGCCTTGCGCTGGGCCGAGTTCGACGCCTGGAACGCCCAGCGGCTCGACGCGGTGATCTGCCCTCCTCACGTGCTGCCCGCGCTGCCCCACCGCGCCTCGGGAGACTTCACGTTGTCGCTGAGCTACGCCTTCCGCTGGACCCTGCTCAACTTCCCGGCGGGCATCGTACCCGTGACCCGGGTGCGCGCCGAGGAGACCGCCGAGACCTTCGCGCACAAGCCCGACAAGATCGAGCGCAAGCTCGCCGAGCTGGCCGCCGCCAGCCTCGGTTTGCCCGTGGGCGCCCAGGTGGTGGCCCGCCCCTACCGCGAGGACGTCGCCCTCGCCTGCATGATGGCCATCGAGCGCCACGCCCGCGGTCGCGAGGGGTTCCCCCGCACCCCGGTGACACCGTAGCCCGACCCGGCCGGTCGCTGTTCGATGCGGGATCCAGGCATGTGCTCGGGGAACACTACCCACGATGAAGCATCGCCGGGTCCCCTTCGACTGCGGCCGGGAGGGCCGGAAGTAATCGGGGCCCGCCGGTCCACCCAGGCAATCTGGATCAGTGGGGCCGTCGAGGTGACCGTCGCGGCGGGGGTCGTCGCGGCCGTGCTATTCGGTACGCAATTCATGGACCCGGGCGTGCCGGCTGCGCGAGACGCCCCGCAAGCACGGCCCGCGCGCGCCACCGCGCACCTGGCCGCGCAGGCCGCCGCGCGCCCGGTCGCTCAGGCCGCCGCCCACGCGGTGGCGCACGCCGCCTCGCGCCTGGCCACGCGGGCCACCTCGCGCCTGACCGCGCGGGCCACCTCGCGCCTGGCCGCACAACCCGGGCACGCCGCCTCGCGCCTGGCCACGCGGGCCACCTCGCGCCTGGCCGCGCGGGCCACCTCGCGCCCGGTGGCGCGCCCCACCGCGAGCCCGGCCCCTCAGGAGTCATCGCGCCGCACCGCACGGGCGGCCCGAGGCCGCGGTCGCCATGCCGGGCGCCCCCTGCCACGCGGGGCGCGGGTGGACCGGCTGGTGATCCACAAGGGGCGACACCAGATGGCGGCCTACCAGGGTCAGACCCTGCTCAAGGTCTACCGCGTGGCGATCGGCATGGCCGGGGCGGGCCCCAAGCGCTATGCCGGGGATCTGCGCACACCCGAGGGGCGCTACTTCATCGGGGGCCGCCACCCCAGCCGGCGCTACCACCGCTTCCTGCTCATCTCCTACCCCAACCGCAAAGACCGGCGCCGCTACCGGCGGCTCAAACGCCAGGGGCGAATCCCGGCGGGCCGGGGCATCGGCTCCGCCGTGGGCATCCACGGCGAGCGCCGGGGCTTCGCGCTGCTGGATCACAAGCTGTTCGACTGGACCCGGGGCTGCGTGGCCTTGGACGACGACGAGATCGAAGAGCTTTACCGCAGCGTGGTCCCCCGCGCCGCGGTGGTCATCCACCGCTGATTGATGCTTTTTGATGCTTTTTGGGGGGATATCCCATCGCCCCTGACGTTTGCCAGTGGCCCTTGCTCATTCGTCCGTAATTTCAGATAATCACTTGGAACAGCCTGGGGAGGCTCATGAGCAGCGCTCCGTTCGACATCGGCCCTTACCATTGTGTGCAGCGCCTCGCGGGAGACGAGACGTTCGAGGTGTATCTCGCCGAGCTGACCGAGGGCTCGAACACGGTGCAGGGCCGGGCGGTGTTGCGCCTCAGCGACGAGGCGCGCGCCCTGCCGAAGCTGCCCGAGCGTTTGCGCAAGAGCGCCGAACGTGCCGCTGGCTTGCAGCACCGGGGAGTGGCGCGCCTGCATGGCTACGAGGAGCACGACGGACAGTCGCTGCTTTCGAGCGACTACGTGGATGGCATCAGCCTGCGCCGCCTGCTGGAACGGCTGCAGGAGACGGGCGAGGCCATGCCGTGGAACATCGCGCTGCGCATCGCCATCGAGGCCGCCGAAGCCCTCGACCACGGCCACCGGCAAAAGCCCCCCCTGCTGCACGGGGGACCGAGCCCGTCCAACCTGATGCTCACCTGGTCCAGTGAGGTGCGGCTGCTGCATTTCGGCGTGGCCGCGCCGCTGGCCGCGGCCAAGCACCGGCTGCGCGACGAGCCGGCCACCGAGCTCCTGTACCAGGCCCCGGAGCTGCTCCAGGGCCAGCGTACCGATCCCAGCAGCGACCTGTTTGCGTTGGGGGCCGTGCTGTTCGAGGCGCTGTCCGGGCGGCGGATCTTCGAGTTCGACGACCGAGGCAACCGACGCCTGTCGCGCAAGCAAGGGCGCTCCCTCGGCGAGGAGGGGCGGCTGCTGCGCCCGGTGCTGCGGCGCGTGCTCGCGGCCAAGGCCGCGGATCGCTTTCCCCGGGCGCAGCCCTTCGTGGAGGCGCTCGAGGAGGTGCTCATCGAGCGCGCGCAGTTCGTCTCCGGGACGCCGGTGGACGTGTGGCTGGGCCAGGTGACAGGCCAGGACACCCTGGCCGATCTGGACTTCGACGACGCGGACTCCCTGGTCCGGGTGCCCAAGGGCAAACGGCCCAAGCGCCCGACGGCCCCCTCGCCCCCGGGGGGAGCCCCTGCCCGACCCGAATCCCCCACGCCGCCCCCGGCCAGCGCCACGCGGGTGCCCATCGCGTCTCCCGCGGCGCGCTCCACCACCGGCTCATCGCTGCCCGCGCTGGATCCGCTGCGCGCCGAGCGCCGAACCGGCGCGACGCCGGCGGCCGGGGAGGCCACGCCCGCCGCGCGGGACGATCGGCCGGGGGGCGGCCGCGGGCGAACCCTGGCGGTGGTGATCATGGGCGCCGTGGCCGCGGCCTGCGCCGCCGCCGCGCTGATCCTGTACCTGCAGCGAAGCGGCAAAAACCGCGCGACGTCACCCGCCTCTCGGGCGCACGATCCCATCGCCGCTCAGCGCGAGGGGACCCCGCCGCCCCGAGACGGCCGGCGCGCCACCGCAGCCGATGCCCGCCGCGTGGGCCGCCGGGACGCGACGCGGCGCCGGCCGGGCCGCCCCGGGGCGCCCGGCCCTGGTCCCGCGTCCCGCGTCGCACGCGCGGGGGCTAGGCCCCGCGACGCACGCGAGGCCCCCACACCCCGCGACGCACGCGAGGCCCCCACAC